>CBIMFG010000470.1:0-4787 GCA_966243125.1 uncultured Niastella sp. | reverse complement strand
CTGGGAGGGAATTGCTACCGTAGTATATGAAGCAATGGCAGCCGGCACCCCGGTTGTGGCAACGAATGTAGGCGGTCAACAGGAATTAATTGCACCTGGAACAGGTATTATATTACCACTTTCAGACAGCCCTGATCAGCTTATTGAAAGTATTGCCGATAACATTCAAATCCTGGCTCAGGATGCAGCATTAAGAAAGAAAACAGGTGATGCAGCCAGAAAACAGGTAGTGCAGTTCTTTGACATTTCCATAACACATAATAAACTGCAAACGTTATTCAATGAGTTCCTTATGAACGGAAAGCCGGTGACTGGTACACTTTTTTCGCCATCAGGAATAGCTCAAAACTATTTTAATAACATTAATAGCTGGAAGCAGGAACAATTATTACCTTCCACCCCAAAATGGAAGCAGCGGCGAATAATGAGGTTCGTAAAAAGAATTTATAAGATTTTGACCAGAAAAAGACCGTTACAGTACTTATGGAGCTAAAGAAAAAAAAGTATTGGTTAATTACAACTGAATATCCGCCCATGTATGGTGGAGGCATTGGAACCTATTGCTATCACACTGCAAAAATGTTACACCAGATGAATTGGGAAGTAACAGTATTTGTACCTAACCAATACTCCGGCACAGATAGCATTACTACTGAAAATGGAATAAGACTAGTACATTTTGGGAAATACCAGACAAACGTCCATAGCTTTCTGGGCCCCGAAACAGCAATGGCCTACGAATTTGCGCATATTATTAAAAAATTTCTTGAAGAGGAAGGATTGCCAGATATACTGGAATCGCAGGAATATGCTGGTATTGCTTATTATATTTTGCAGTATAAACATCTAAGCTATCCTCTTTTTAGCAGCCTTAAAGTTGTACTTACCTTACACGCGCCTTCTTTTTTATATTATGAATATAACCGGGTACCTGCCATGCAGTTACCTTATTTCTGGATAGGACAGATGGAGCGCTGGTGCATAATGGCAGCTGATCAATTAAATGCCCCAAGTTCCTTTATCATTAATGCTATAAAGCCATTTATACCATCCCTACCCGAGGTAAGGGTTGTACCGTTACCTTTTGAACAAACGACAGCAACAGCCATTAACAATAACAATGATCCTCGCGAGAACTGGTACTTTTTTGGAAAGCTTACACCACAAAAAGGTATTGTACCCCTGTTGAAAAGCTTCAAAAGTTTATGGGAAACAGGTTGGACCAGGCCGTTGCATCTTATTGGCGGTGGAAACCATTATTACCATCCAGAACGAATGGATATGAAGGAATGGATAAATAAAAAATACGCCCATGAAATTGAAACAGAAAAACTTATACAGCTGGGAAGCCTTTCGCCTGCTCAATGGAAAGCAAAAACCCAAAATGGCGCAGTAATATTAATACCCAGCATTGGCGATAATTATCCATACACCGTTATTGAATCGCTGATCAACGGGAATGTTGTACTCGCATCTAAACAGGGTGGTCAAACCGAAATTATTAACGACGGCCAAAACGGCTTCTTATTCGATCACAATGAAGAAGACAGCTTAATAAAAAAAGTACATGAAATTAACAGCATTCCTGTTGAGCAACTTCAAACAATAAGAAAAGCCGGGATACATTCGGTTGAAGAAAGACATTCCTATAAACATGTATATGACCAAAAGCTGCGCGTAATAGAAAGTTTAGAAACAGTTGATATTAATAAAAGCCGTTTTTTTCCATTTCTTACAGACAGCAATCCGAAGGACCATACCTTTCAAGGCAAAAAAGACCTGCTTTCAGTGATAATACCTTTCTATAATATGGGAAGTTATATTGAAGATGCACTGGAATCTGTTTATAAATCCGATTATAAGAATATTGGAGTAATTGTAATTAATGATGGCTCAGATAGGCAGGATAGTATTGATACATTGAGGACATTGCAAGCAAAATATCAATTTGTTTTGATAGAGCAACGGAACAAAGGACTTTCAGCAGCCCGGAATAAAGGCGCACAACACGCTACAGGAGAGTTCATGGCATTTTTAGACCCTGATGATGCGGTGGCCCCAACATATTTCAGCAAAGCCCTCGATATTTTAAAAAATAAACAAAACGTATATTTTGTGGGGTGCTGGGCACAATATTTTGAGGGATCAACAGGCAGCTGGCCGGCCTTTACCCCCCAGCCCCCTTATTTGCTTTACCATAATATGATAAACAGCAGTGCCCTTGTTTATAAAACAGTAGCCTTTATCCAGGATGGGTGGAATGACCCTGCTTTGGAATACGGACTTGAAGACTGGGAAAGTGTAATTAACCTAACCAAAAACGGCTGGTACGGAGTGGTTATACCCGAAAAACTATGGCTATACAGAATAAGAAAAAAATCAATGGCTCGCAGTTTTACCCGGGAAAAACTGCTTTTTTTGTACCGTTATATCGCAGAAAAACATTCATCGTTTTATTCTATCTTTGCCCCCGATTTAATCGGGCTCCTAAATGCCAATGGACCGGGATATAAGATTGATAATCCAACGTTTGCCACTGATGAGCATATTCCTTTTACCAAAACCAAAATCATAAAAAAGGTTATTAATTATATCAAAAAGAAACCGGCATTAAGGAAAAATGCTTTGTATATTCTATCCAAATTAAAAAAGTAGAGAATGATCTTTTCAGTTCTTGGTGATTGGTTTTCCAGATCTAATAAATTTGAACGACTTTGGTTGCTTGCTAAAATAGAATTTAAATTACGTTATTACGAAAATAAACTGGGGCTTTTTTGGGCGCTGTTAAAACCATTGATGGATATTGTAATTTATTATACAGTATTTAACATTATCCTTAACCAGCAAATCCCAGGCTTCGCCTCCTTTTTATTTATAGGTTTAATTTTGTGGAATTTCTTTGTTGAATCAACTACCGGTACCATACAAATTCTGAACGTTAAAAAATACTTGTATGAGTACAGCAATATGAATAAACTCGAAATTTATATTGCTACGCTGTTCAGTACCACTATAGGTTTCTTCTTCAATTTTATAATGTTCCTGCTGTTCTATAATCTCATTGAACCTGCCTCAAAAGGAACGAGCATAAACAGCCTATGGATATTCCCCATATTCTGTAATATGTTCATACTGTCGCTTGGAGTTTCTCTGATACTTTCGAATATTTATGTTATAGCAAAGGATATAAACCAGATTTGGCAGGTACTTGTACAGGCTTTGTTCTTTATGTCACCCATATTTTACAAGCTGGAAACATTTACCAAAGCAATACCATCCATGGTCTATGCCAACCCGGTAGCGGGCATTATCATCAACGCCCGTAAGGCAATGATAGATGGGCAAACACCCGACCTGCAATTAATGGGTTTCGATATGCTGTACTCCATTGCCATTCTATTATTCGGCTTGTACCTGTTAAACAAACTCGGATCCAAAGCTGCTGAAAAATTATAATCACATGGAAAAAATGCCGGCCATTGAGGCAAGAAATATCAGTAAAACATTCCACATCTCAGAAGACAGCCACAACACTGTAAAACACAGGTTATTTAACTTGTTTAACCCGCCTCGTTCCAAGAAAGTGGAAGCAATAAAAACCATGGATTTTGTGGTTAATAAAGGGGAATGTATTGGCTTGTTGGGAAGAAACGGATGCGGCAAATCAACGCTAATAAGGTTACTGGCCGGTGTTTTCCCTACAGATACCGGACGGATCAATATCTACGGCTCAACGCTTTTAATGAACCTGGGCGTAGGTATGAGCCACCAGCTTACTGCACGTGAAAACATTTATGTTTCATCATCTGTACTTGGATTAAAGATCAAAGAAATAGACAAGATATTTGATAAGATAGTAGATTTTGCCGAGCTGCGTGAATTTATTGATACCAAGATCAAATACTTCTCATCGGGCATGGTGGCCCGCCTTGGGTTTTCCATTGCAGTAAACGCAGGCGCCGACATTATGTTCCTGGATGAAATATTTGCAGTAGGTGATATGAAGTTTCAGGAAAAAGCAGTGAAGGTGTTTGAATCAAGCTGGATTGAAGGAAAAACCGTGATCCTCGTTAGCCATAGCATGGATGTAATACAAAAATATTGCTCACGCACGGCATTCATGAAAAACGGCAGCCTGGTGTTTTTTGGCGACACAGAAAAAGCCATTGAACTGTATGTGCAGGACAATCACCAATAATAGCCCTTTACAACAAGTCTTTTATAAAAGCCTTCGATGCATCGAAGGCTTTTATTATTTACTACTCACACTTAATCCTACAGGTTTCCTGTAGCTAATAATAAATGCAATAAAAAAGGCAAACGCCATATTTCCATTACTACGGTCAAAATAGGTTTCGGGTATAAACGACAGCATAAAAGCAGCGATCACAAACACTCCAAAAAAATCTTTGTGGCGAATGCACTGGCGCAAGGGTTCAAATAAAAATCCCCACAGGAACAACAGCAACCCAACAATACCAAAAGCTACCAATACATCCAGGTAATTGTTGTGCATGTTGCGCCGGGTTTCCAGGGCAAAATCAAATTGTTTGGCTTTGTAAGTTTCCATCATCTTATCAACCTTATCGCCCAACTGCACACCAAACACCGGGTGTTGTTTTACCAGTTCCCATCCACAATGCCACACCGCCAGCCTTATGTTGGCGCCATTCCACTGATCGGCCGTAACCGGCATATCAAAATGGCTCTCCTCTCCTTTGTGGGCATACTCATATTTGGTGAAAACAAGTTCATGAAACCGGTTCCATGTTTTTGGAAAAACAGTG
>CBIMFG010000469.1:0-4794 GCA_966243125.1 uncultured Niastella sp. | reverse complement strand
CGAAACCCGATCTGTTGTTACTCGATATCGGGCTTCCGGATGGAACCGGCTTCGACATACTTGAACAATTACCTGCACCCTCGAAGGTCATTTTCCTAACGGCTCACAATGAGTATGCTGTTCAGGCTTTTCGTTACGGGGCTATTGATTATTTACTAAAACCAGTAGATAAAAATCTATTACGGGAAGCGTTACAAAGAGCTATCAACGCACAACCGCTTTTACGCGAACAAATTGACATCACCGTAAACAGTTACAGAAAACAGCATGTACAGGATCAGATCGCATTGCGGTCCAAAGATTTTGTAAAGACAGTAGCTTTAACGGAGATCAGTTACTTTGAGGCTGATGATGGCTACACGACTGTTTTCTTACAGAACGGAAATAAGATGGTCACCACCAGAACCCTTAAGGAGTATGATGAGCTGTTTTCCGATACCTTCTTCCTGCGTACCCACCACTCCTACCTTATCAACAAACTGTATATTGATCGTTACCATCCCAAAGAAGGAAAGATCTATTTAAAAGATGCAACCGAAATTCCGGTGTCGGACAGAAAGAAGGAAACGGTTGATCAGTATTTTAAAACCCTTTAGACGCTATGTACAGGACATTCGTGCTGGCCATCATTTGTATGGCCTGTAACTCCCATGGTAACAGGAGTCAACCAAATGCTTCCGGCGCTCTCGTGCCCTTCTTAAAAGAAAAAGTGAATCCGTTATTACATAACCAGGAAACCAAAGCTGCGAAAAAGCAATTAGACAGCATTTGGCCCTTTGTTAAAAAAAGAGACAATTATGAAGAGGTATGTGGCTGGCTTCGCTGTATGGCCGTTGTGTACGAACTCAACAACCAGCTCGATAGCGCCCGGTATTATGTAGATCAGGCCTTGCAGCTGGCGATAGTAAAAGATACTACCGAACGGCAGATCCTGGCAGGCAAGATCCAAACAGCTGGTGTATTGAGCGCCGCCCATTCGCTCGATAGCGCCCTGCGTTATGCGCTGGATGCTTATTCTTTAGCTAAAAGGATCGATACACCGGGTCTTCCATTCATTTGCCTGAAGCTGTATGATATTTATGAAAAGATTGGTGATCTTGAAATGCAAAAGAAATACTTGTTCGAGGGGTTTAACCGCAGCACCAGCCCCAAACATAAAACTGTTTTTGCCACCAATATTTCAGCGTATTATGACCGGATAAACGAGGTAGACTCCGCGCTTATTTTCTTTCAGGCATTGATGAAGGACAGTAGCTTTAGCAATCCCTACTATGATGCGGTGCGGTTTGAAAATCTGGGCACGCTTCTTTCCAAAAAAGGATCTTTAGAAGAGGGGCTTCGCTATCAGTTGAAGGGTATGCACATCAGCCGTGAGTTGGGTGCCTTGAACGCCCAATCTTATTTCAATATTGCTGCTACCTACCGGAAACTTGGAGCATACAAAAAAGATGAAACTTTTCTGGACACGGCACTGAACCTGGTTGCGCATGAAAAAGACTGGGCCCTTCAAAAAAGGATCTGGCGGGCCAAGGCGGAAAATTTGTCGCTTCAAAAACAACCCTACCTGGCCAATGCCGCCCACGATTCTGCTTATGGATATTTTAAAAAAGAAGTAGATTCCTCTATCATTAGCCAGGCACGGGAGCTGGAAGCAAAATACAGCCTGTTGGAAAAAGACAACCAGATAAAATCGCTGGCACTAAGCAACGAAGTAAGTGAAAGAACCAGAGAACGGCAACGAAGCACCATCGTTCGTATTATTAGCGGTACCGTCGTGCTTAGCTTATTGCTCGCATGGCTATGGCGGCGAAAACAAGTAAAAAGGAATATACGGGAAGAAAGCCTGCGGCAGCAATTACTCCGGGGCCAGATTGATACTCATTTTTTATATAATTCAGTAGACGGGCTACAGGAGTTGATCGAAAACGGAAACACGGAAAGCGCCATTGAATTTATTCAGCGGTTAGCCGAGCTCTTTAGGCTGAGCCTCGACAATGCCCGCCACCCTTTTGTGCCGCTCAAAAAGGAACTAGCTGCCCTGAACAGCTATTTAACGATACAACGATTTTATTTCGATGATCTATTTGATTACCACATTGATGTTACAGGTATAGCTAACCAGAATACCATTCTGATACCCCCCATGCTGCTGCAGCCATTTGTCGAAAACTCAGTCTTACATGGTTTTGCCGAACAGAAACAAAAAGGGCAACTCAAAATTCATATCCAGAAGAAGGATAAAGCGCTGCATTGCATTATAGAAGACAATGGCCGGGGTTTTCAGAGCGGCGAAGATCAATCTCAGAAGCGGTCGCTATCTACGATCATTAACAAAGAGCGTTTGGAGATTGTAAGCCGGCAAACGAAGACGCCCGCGAAGTTGAAGATCGTTGATAAGAAAGCAATGGGTGGAGAGATGGGAGTACGCGTGGAGTTGGTGGTGCCGTATATGGAGAAGCGGGGATAGCTCAATCATCCTGTTGCCGATCTTTCCGTTATAGCTTTACTGATAATATGTTCAACTACCGCTATCATATTTGTGTTTCGAATAATAATCGTCCTGCTCCTGTTAAAATATCCAGTGATCCTCCTGTCATGACAGCTATTCTTGAAGTGCCTGCAAGGCCATTGCCCTGGCCAGCATCCTTGTTGCGGGTAACACCAGCCTTTATGGCTTGCTGTATGGCTTCTACATCGCTAGTCAGCGTGGGTATTCCTTCTTTTAAGGATTGCAAAATGCCTTTGCCCGCATCAGCTACAGTAAAAGCCACCAAATTATTTTGAGGATAGGCGATCACTTGCAAAAAACCGCCGACTTTCGATTCTGAGTGATTAATTACGTTATCGCAAATTTCGGTGATAGACCATTCCAAAGCGGCCAGAACATCTTTTGGCATTTGAATATGGCCCATGATGATTTCCATAAAATGATTAATTACAGCAGGAATTTCCTGAAAGCTATGAAAGGTTTTAACAAAGTGCTTATTGTTTGGCTTATAACTATCTTTAAAGGCAGGATCTAGTAAATGCGTCCAACTGGTGGCCGCAAAAAGCCGCGTGCAGCCTCCTGCCAAGGCAACCTGATTTTTACCAATGTACCTCGCCGGCGTAATTCGCTGGCGATTGCTATAACGCCTAACATGCCATTGGCATAGGCTTTATGGACAGAGCTAAAATCAAGTATAAGGGAATTTTTACGCTTTCTATACTCCCAAGTCCTCACAGCGGCGGCAAAGTCCGGAAGTAATCCGGAGGCAATTATGGGGGGAAAAGCAATACAGTTATTATAACTAAGGTATTTTACAAGATACTTGTAATGAGTCATTTAGTTACTACCGTTAGTGTTTTATTAATCTATAATACTAAAACATTCCTCTTTTCTTAATTTTTATTAATTTTACAATGTAATAATAAAGAGGATTAAACAAAATCCCGCCTGAAATCAATTGATTTCAGTGACTAAATATCGTCGAAAATGCCTACTTACGTAGGCATTTTCTTTTATAAATATTTCTGTCTACGATTGCGTATACAGAATCATTATGACTGATCACTTTTTAGATAATGTCATTTTTATAACTCAAACAGTTTGTATCTTTCCTTTTCCCACCAATCAGCAAATACTGAGATCCCTTATTAATTGTAAATACCATAAAAATTCTCAGTATGAAAGCTAGTATTTTTTTATTTATTATTTGCTTTACTCAATTATCAATTCAGGCTCAAGACAGTACATACAAAAAAGTGTTTGAAACGAGGAAGGAAGCTGAAAGCGTAATAAAGGAGGATAAATATGTAACATCTACAGGATGGATTTTAAGGGAGGGGGATGAAATAAAACTAGGTAAAGGATCAATGCCTGACAAAACCTTTGCCTTTATAACAGAAACACCAAACGTACTTACATATAACCAATACAAAGATTATAACAGGATAAAGCTCCAACACACATATAATGGTCGAAATGCTAAAATTGCCCAATTATATGTTGGAGGAAACAAGAAAACAGGCTTCTTTATAACTGCTACTTTAAAGGTTGGGCAGATGTCTCGATACATGCTTGATATTGAGAACGCGATTGAGTCAGCCGAAATTCAAGTCCCGAGCGAATTTACTACTTCCACTAATAAAGAACTGCCATCAACAAATAATGCATCTTTAGGTGATGAACTTAAAAAGCTCAAAGATTTGTTTGATTCTGGTGCACTATCAAAGGAGGAATATGAAGCCGCTAAGAAAAAATTACTCAATCAATAATATATGGCGCAACGTAAACCTTATAATTAGTCATTAACGCTTGCGAGTTCCAGCGATAGCGATTGGTGAGATAAAACCCTTCCACAATAGTCCTAATTTTTCCTATTTATAAAAAATCCTCGCGCCAGAAGACGCGAGGATAAAATCAGCATTAAGATCATAATTATTTTACTCTTACCACCTTGGTAATACCTACCTGCTCTCCATACACACTGTTCACTTTCAGCATAAATACGCCTGCCGGTACCCGGCTGATATTCAGCTGTACCTGCTGCGCCTGTTTGCCGGTGGGTTGATACACCTGCTGTGCGGCCACACGACCGGTTTGTGCATCTACCAGGGCAATCACCAGTTTAGCAGTGCTGCCAGCGTTGATGACTAACTGCAGGGTGTTACCGGTTACAGGATTCGGATATACAACCAATGATTTTACCGGTTGCAGGGTGGCTGTTTCTTCTGCAGCGACAGCGCTTCTTGCACCGGATACAATACTATAGTTAAACTGCTCCCAGCCCTGTGCAGCAGGCCTGTTACAGG
>CBIMFG010000468.1:0-4804 GCA_966243125.1 uncultured Niastella sp. | reverse complement strand
TACCGAAAAGGCCTGGAAATATTCCACCTCCTTTGGACGGCAACTCATATTATCGCTCACCCAGCAATTGGAAGGAAGCCTGCAATTGAATTGCGAAACCGGTTCTGTATTTACTTTTACATTTCCTGTTAAACCAGCACAAGCATGAACGACGACAAAGTAAGGATTATGATAGTGGAAGATGAGTCCATTGTAGCGTTGGACCTCTCCATGCGTTTGCAAAAAGAAGGGTACGAAGTGGTGGGTATTGCCGCCAGCAGCGACGATGCCATTGCCCTGTATACCGATCAAAAACCCGACCTGGTATTGATGGATATAAACATCAAAGGCGCCAAGGATGGTATTGAAACCGCCGCCGCGTTGAAAAAGATCCAGGAGGTGCCGCTTATTTTTCTCACAGCCTTCTCGCAAAACGAATATGTGAACCGGGCTAAAGCGGTAAACCCATCGGCTTATTTGGTAAAGCCATTTAATAACGACAGCCTGCATACCAGCATACAAATTGCCATTCACAATTTTGCTGTTCCGGGCAAACCTACTGATGCCCAGTCAACAGATAATACAAAGGAAGAGGTGAATAAAGAAACCCTGCTCTTCTTCAACAACTACTTCTTTGTAAAACACAATTACCGGTTCAATAAGTTCTCCATTGATGAACTGTTGTTTGCCGAAAGCGATAACAATTACATAAAGCTGGTAACCACCAATAAAAAGATCGCCTTACGGGTATCGTTGCAATACATTGCCGAAAAATTCAATCATCCCGCGTTGGTTCGGGTGCACCGGGGGTTTATTGTAAACATCAAGAACATCGACAGCTTTAATGAAGAGGAAATTATAATTGGGCAACACCAGATCCCTATTGGCCGGAATTATAAGGATGATTTTCTGAAAAGCTTCCGGTACCTGTAAAAGTCAATTATACAATAAACACCTCTCATCTGAGTTGAAGAACCGTATATTTTGCCTGTAAAGACTTTAGAAAGCCATCAAAAGTATTGAACCAGCTCATAAAAGAATACGATGGCCAGCTAACAATCACATATGATGTTTTTAAAGATAAGTACTGGCAATCGCTCAATAAATTCATCTCCAACTAAGAAATACAACATTTCATCGTAAAAAGTTGCACAGCAAAGTATAATTACTATATTTACCTTATATAAAAAATGTTGAATGTACAATTCAACGTATTTTTAAAATCCAGTTAGCCTTTTGTCCGAGCCGGCAGAGGCAATAAAATCCAAAATTCAATATCTAATATCTAGCCTATGCAAGCAGATAGCATGAAAACCGTACCGCACACATGCGGAACCATCGCCATCGTTTATTCAGAAGCGGCCTCTGGTCCTCTCTCCGCCGCTACCGCCTTACAAAAAGTATTACAAACCCGCAATCCGCATTGCCATGTTCGGCTGGTGAACATTGCCGACATCTTCGATCATCATCCACTTTTCGGGAAGCTTGTTCGCACCAGCATTAAATTATTCAACTGGCAGTTGAAAAACGACCGAGTAGTTGGTTTGCAAAAACAGATCAGCCTGAGCCGTTTTTTTCACAACCGCGTTGGTAAAAGAGGACTCCGGAAAATAGCCCGGTACTGGCAGGCATCCCCTGCAGACATTGTTGTATCGGTAACGCCTGTTTACAATCCCGTGTTGTACCGCAGTGCGCAGCTGGCTAACCCCGATGTAAAATGCATTACCGTGCCGGTTGATTTTGAAGAAGTGCACAACAACTATTGGTTTACCCCCAATGTACAGCAGTATTATTTGAATGGCACCGCCCGGTTGCAATTACAGGCAGCCAAAGCAGGTATACCCGAAAAAGAACGTTTTCGCATAGATGGCATGCCGGTAGGCATATGTGCGTATGAATGCACTCCGTACAATCGCAGCGAACAATTAAGAGCTATAGGTTTGAACCCCGTATGGCCCGTTGGCTTTTTGTCGTTTGGGGCGCAGGGCTCGCGCAGCATTTTGTTTATTGTAAAAGCACTGGCCAAACAACACCGCCACCTGAACCTGATCATCATGTGTGGCAAAAACAAAAAATTATACAAACAGGTAACGGCTTTAAAACTGCCTTTCCCTGTAGCCGTATATACTTATTTACCTAAAACCCCGCTGCGTCACCTGCACCTGGCCGATTTTGCCATTGGCAAACCAGGCGCTATGACCATTACCGAATCGCTGATAACCCAAACCCCCCTGATAGTACAACAAAGCAAGGGTATGCGCCCTGTTCAAAAAGCCAACGAAGAATGGCTGAAACAGGCAAAAACAGGAATTGTAGCAAGCACACCTGAAACGATAGCTGCTGCCGTAAATGAAATAGTAAATAATCCGGTGTTTAAAACACAGATGGATGAACACCATCACCAGGCCCTGTATCAAATGGCGGCATTTATAGAGAGGCTTGGAAAATTAAACCAGATACATAAGCCCTATTTACATGTCACAGCTTAACCCTAACACAAAAAAGAAAGGAACAAAAAAACAACCGGCAGACTGGCCAGCCGATGGCCCCCCTGATTTGGCAATTCATGATCTGCCACACGAATCCTCGACCCTGGAATGCTGGAACACAAACTGCCATTTGGCAAACATGGAAGGCCGGCATTTTTCCCTGTTCGCCTCCTTTACCCGAACGGTTATTGGGAAAGACGAACAAACCGGCGAAGCCATTTATTCCCATTCCGTTTGCTGGGCACTAACAGATACCGATACTCAAAAATACCATCCCTTCTCCCAGACCGATCGCGCCGATGCCCTTGTTAGCAATAGCACATTACAATTAGTGATCGATCACAACAGCTTTCAAAAAATACAGGAAGGAAAATACCAGCTTAAACTATACAACCCCGAAACGGGTGTTGGCTGTGAATTGAATTTTATGCCCTTCGTAAACCCGGTATTGCATGGGAACAATGGCCTGGTTACCGGTACGCGTGGAGAAGAGCTATTCTATTATTTTATTCCAGCCTGTGAAGTAAATGGCACCATAACCCTGCCTGGCTCAACATCATTTGATGTAGAAGGCTGCGGTTGGTACGACCATCAGTTTGGAAAACCCAAAACTGCAAGGGCAAAAAAGCAACAGCTGTCATTGAACTGGTTTTCTATTCAATTAGAGAACAGCTGGCAAATAGCCGCTTACCAATTAATTGACGCCAACAAACAACCCGCGTTATTCGAAAGCGAAAAACAACCGGCCGCGCGTTGGGGCGTTTTAATTGATCCCGATGGCAATGCCGCTCCCCTGGCTCATTTTCAGTTAACACCCGGCGAAACCTGGGCCAGTGCGCGCACGTTTATCAACTATCCCACACAATGGCGGTTAGCCATTCCTGAATACTATATTGACCTTACAATAAACGCTTCCCTACCCGATCAGGAATTTATCACGGTTATTGATAAACCTGCTTTTTGGCAAGGAAGAGTGCACATTACCGGTAACTTTGGTAAAAGAAGCGTGAATGGGTTAGGTTACATTGAATGCAGCTGAAAGCTATAAGCTATAAGCCATAAGCAAATACAGCTTCAAGCTCCGAGCTACAAGCAAATACAAAAACGACCCAAACAGCTACGCTGTTTGGGTCGTTTGCTTACAGCTTAAAGCTTTCAGCTGGTTTTATAAGGTACGTACGGGTTTAGGAGTACTATTTAATTGTTTTGAATTCAACACGTCTGTTTTTTTCACGTGCGGCAGGAATGTCTTTTCCTTTTTTATCTTTCTCTTTTTCCAGCGGTTGGGTAGCGCCATAACCTTTTGCCATCAGGCGGCTGGCATCTATACCGGCATTAACCAGGTAATTCACACAAGCATTGGCACGGGCCTGAGACAATTGCTGGTTGTAGCTGGCAGAACCAATACCATCGGTATGCGCTGAGATTTCGAGTTTTACAGCTGGATTAGCCTTCAGATAAGCTGCCATATCATTCATATAACCATAAGAGGCAGGATCAACTTCTTTCTCGTTATAGCCAAACCTGAGATCATGCGTTACCAGGCTTGCCTGGCCTTTGAACGGATCTGGGATCTTTGTTAAACAGCTTTGTCCTACGTTAATGGTGTCTGAATTAGCAGCTGCAGAAGCCAGCGCCTGATTTTTATACTTATCCATGGCAGCGGATAAACGCACTTCTTTACCAATTTCAGTTTCCAGTGTATAATATCCTTCTGCATTGGTTGTTTGTGAAGCTACTGGTTGTCCGCCGGTATTGGTGGCCGTAACAGTTACCCCACTGATGGGCGTTTTATTTTCACAATCCACAATTTGTCCGCTGAAGTATTGGTGATAAGACTTGTGCAGGGAGAATAATTCCAGGCAGCACAAAGAAGCACGGTCGCTGCTGATGATGGCATCTTCGAGCAGGTTCTTACCCCGGCTTACAAAATAGCTGTCGTTTTTTACGGAATTTACGGGGTAACCGAGGTTTACTGCTTCAGCCCAGCTGCTGCCAAAAGCGCCGGTTGAGGAAAACAGATCGAACCCACCCATACCGGTACGGCCTTTTGACGCAAATACCAGGGTGTTGCCTGCCGCAAAATAAAAAGGCGCCCCATCATCTTCTTTGGTATTGATGGCTGTACCAATATTCATGGCTTTACCGGGGCGGCCTTCTTTCAATGGCGCATACCAGATGTCGAAACCACCCTGACCACCCGGCCGGTTGCTCGAAAACAACAGGTATTTACCATCTGCTGTTACGTGCGGTTGACGGGCATCGGTGCCTTCCACATTAATAGATCCTTCTACCAGTACGGCAGGTGACCAGCCACTGCCGCCATTTTCACTACT
>CBIMFG010000467.1:0-4817 GCA_966243125.1 uncultured Niastella sp. | reverse complement strand
GGGTAAATGGAGTTGAACTGGCAGGCGCTTTCAATATCACTAAAACAGATGTAAAATATGTGCAGGCGGCCGGACTGTTAAACTTTACCGGTGGCTCTGTTAAAGGCGGGCAACTGGCAGGCTTGCATAACCATGTGCTGGGCAATGTTGAAATTATGCAGGCATCGGGCATTGCCAACTTTGTAAAAGGAAATGTAACCGGCGCTCAATTAACCGGCATTTACAACCATGCAGGTAAAGATGTAAAAGGTTTGCAGGCAGCAGGTATTGCCAACTTTGTAAGAGGCAATGCAACCGGTGTTCAATTAAGTAGCATTTACAACCATGTAGCCGGTTCATTCACCGGGTTGCAGGTCAGCAATATTTCCAACTTTGTTTATCGCAAGTTCACAGGCGTTCAGCTAAGCAATATTTACAACGTTTGTTACGACAGCCTGGCGGGCGTTCAGGCCACCAATATTATAAACTTTGCGCATAAACAGGTTGCGGGCGTGCAGTTGTCGGTTATTGGAAATGTTGCCACCCGCGAATTAAAAGGCGCCCAATTAGGCTTATTCAATTACGCAAAAAATTTACGTGGTTTTCAATTGGGGCTTATTAATGTGGCCGATACTTCTGACGGCTACAGCCTTGGGTTGATCAACATTGTATTCAAGGGATATCATAAAATAACTTTCTCTACCAATGAAAGCATGCGCTTTAATGCAGCTTTTAAAACCGGTAACAGCAAACTCTACAGCATTTTGTTAATGGGTTTCGACCAGAAAAAAATGGGTGAAGATTCTGCCAATGTATTTTCATTAGGGTATGGTTTAGGTCATGAATTTTCGCTTGGCAAATGGTTCAGCCTCAATCCTGAATTTACTTCGCAGTACCTGTACCAGGGAAATTATAAAAGCACCAATGTGATGAACAAATTGCAGCTGCAATTTCACGTTAAGTTTGGCAAATACTTTTCCATCTTTGCCGGCCCCTCCTTCACCATGCTGTACAGTGACCAAACAAAAACGTATGCCGGCTGGAACTATCCTATTCCACCCGCGGGCTATCACACATTTGACTTGTGGAGCAACAACGTAAAAGGTTGGATAGGTTGGAACGCCGGTATCAGCCTCTTCTAAATTTTCATTAGCCACATAGGGGAACAACTTCGCTGAGTTGTCATACTGCAAATTATATTTCTATGATAAATGGGAAAATTGCAGTATGCCTTTGCGCCTGCTTTGTATGGAAAACTGTTACGTATGCACAATCAACAACGAGTAACCCTTACAATATAAAAGTGCCTGCGCGCGCAGGTGTGCTGCCTAATATTAGTACGCAGGGCAAGAATGATAAATTCACTACCAGTAATTTTTCATTAAACTTATTAGGTGGTTACACCGGTGGTGTAAATGGTCTTGAACTGGGTGGCTGGTTCAATATAGATAAACACAACCTGAAAGGCATGCAGGCCGCAGGCTGGTTTAATATAGTGAATGGCGATGTGAATGGCTTACAATTGGCAGGCTTTTTCAATGGCGCCAAAAACAATGTAACAGGCGCACAATTTGGCGGACTGGTTAACTACGCTAATAAGAACGTGAACGGCATGCAGGCAGCCGGCATCTACAATCACGTGGCGGGCACATTCAATGGTTTTCAAACAGCAGGTATTGCTAACTATAGCCAGCAACCGGTAAAAGGTATGCAAATAGCAGGTATTGCCAACATCAGCACCCGCGCCACCAAAGGCGTTCAAATAGCAGGTATTGTTAATTACACCAAACACCTGAAAGGTTTACAAATTGGCTTGATAAATATAGCCGACACCTCAGATGGCTTTAGCATTGGTTTGTTAAACATTGTAAGAAAGGGTTATCACAAGATAACGATCAGCTCCAATGAAGTATTGAATGCCAACCTCGCTATAAAATCGGGCAATGCAAAATTGTACAACATCTTAATGGTAGGGGTTAATGCGGGTGAGGATGATAAAACTTTTTCGTATGGTTATGGCATTGGGCATGAAATGAAAATAGCCAAATGGTTTACGCTGAACCCTGAACTCTCCACACAATACCTGTACCTTGGCAACTGGAACTACCTGAACCTGTTAACTAAATTTCAGGTACTGGCTAACGTTAAACTAACACGCAACCTGGCAATTTTTGGCGGTCCTTCTTTCTCTGCTTATTACTCCGATCAACTGGAAGCTGTTAAAGGCTATAAATTCCTGGTGCCCGGTAATAGCTATCATACTTATAATCTTTGGCGCGATAACCTTACAGGATGGATTGGATGGAGTGCAGGGATAAGCTTTTTGTGAGTTGACCAGTTGACCAGTTGACCAGTTAACCAGTTGACGAGTTAACAAGTTAACAGGTTGAGCGTTGACGAAATTGACAAGTTGATAGAGGTTGAAAAATTAATAAGTTAATAGAATGATAAACACGCATTCATCAATATAAACATTACAACCATGAAAAATTTCCATTTAGCACTTTGTGTGATCCTATTGTTCATCGTTTCTTCTTCGTGCAAAAAGATCACCGGCAAAGGACCGGTAGTAGTAGAAAGCAGGCAAACCGCCACCTTTGGTGCACTGAACCTGAATATACCGGCAGAATTGTATTTTAAACAGGACTCCGTTTTTAAGGTTGAATTACAGGCCCAGGAAAATATCCTCAATGAAATAGAAACAGCCGTTATCAACAACGAGCTGCGGATCCGTTTTCGCCATGAGATCACCAAGGTGCGCAGTAATGATGGCATTACGGTATTGGTAAGCGGTCCTGATGTACGGTCTTTCACCGTTGATGGATCTGGTTATCTGGAAATATCAGATCTTATTACCCCCGCCAACCTGAGCTTACATGTAAATGGTTCAGGCAACCTGAAGGTGAACAACGTACATACAACAGAGGTAAATGCCGACATTGACGGTTCGGGTATATTAACCGTTAGCAGCGGCAATGCCAATACGAACAACCTTCGCATCAGCGGCAGTGGGTTAATAACCGTACAGGGTTTAATGGTAAAAGATGCACGCGCCAGCATCAGGGGATCGGGAAATATTCAATTGTTTGCCACCCAAACGTTAGACGCCAGCATTTCGGGCAGTGGCAGCATTTTGTTTAAAGGCTCACCCGCTGTTACTACGCACATTTCCGGTTCAGGCACTGTAACCCATTTATAATGGCAGCAGAATTATACGCTTACTGTTTTTTACAACACAAAATAACAGTTAACAATTACGTAATACAGAGTTAACATTGCGCAAGGGAAAGGTTGATAATTGATTGACATTTATCAAAAAACTGCTCGTTTTTTCCACAATGCACAATTAATAATCCACACCGCATTTTCCTTACAGTGAACAGGTATATTTTTGGCGGGAGATTCCTAATAATTTCTTAACCCGCTAATTGCCGCATTATGAAATGGGTGTATGTAAACCAGCCGTCTGTTTATATTAGAAAATATCAATTAACAGAAGGCGACAATACTAAACTGATTATAAAGTACAACCTCGACCAACAATCAGTTCGTATTAGTAGTGAAGAGAACCATCGGCTCTTTTTTATTGACAAGACAGGATTGTGGCACAACAAGACTATTCTGAAAAATGAATATGGCGTTGAAATTGGAAGACTGGCTATTGACAAGGTTCATGGCACAGGGATCATAGAAATTGAAGGAAAAAAATATTTCTACACGTTGCAGAATAATTCGCAACTGGTGGTGTTTGAACATTCGGTAAGTATGCCCCTGGCTGTTTGTGATATGACAGACGCCCCTTCTTTTGGTTCGCTGTCGGCCAACAAATACAGCAACGAAGAATATGCCTGCTTTTTACTGGGCATTTGCTGGTACCTGTTCCCGCTTACAGCAGCTGAACAGCTGGAGTTTTCAGGCGCTACCATAGCATAAGCAAATAATTCCTTTTAATAAAAGAAAGCCTTCCACAAACGGGAAGGCTTTCTTTTTTAATACCGGCTTATAGTTAAGGATGCTGAACGCTTAATGCTGAACACTGAACGCGAAAACCCAAAATAAGGAAACCTGCCTTACGCCTTCGGCGTTTAGCGTTTAGCGTTTAGCGTTTAGCGTATAAACGTATTCTGGAGAACAGTTTTTGTTTTGCCGTTGTGTATGATTATAAAATAAACGCCCTTTTGTAAGCCGGCATAATCTATGGGCACTGTATAGGTACCGGGCGCATAGGTTTTATTGGCCAATGTTTTTATTAACCGGCCATCGGTTGCATACAGATTCACCATCACTTTTTCAAAAGCAGTAACGCCAAACCGCAGGGTTGATAACCCGGTTGATGGATTGGGCAGTACCATTGGTTTTACATTGGCGGGGTTATTATTGGTAATGAGCGTTCCGGTTTCCACTCTTGCACCGGTAGCCGCACTGCACGAGGCTTCAGTTGGGTTGGTACCCGTAATTTCTATCCAGTCGATATTAGCAAACTCTGCAGCAACCGTTGTTTCCAGCCTGATCTTGTTAGCGCCGGCAACCAGGGTAACAGGAATTTGCGCAGTTGTTGTCCAGGTAGTCCAGGCTGCTGTTTTAGGGAAGGCAACTGCCGCATTCACCTGTACGCCATTTACCAGCACCCTGGCTGTAGTAGCGCTTTGTGAACCGGCATTGGCATAGCGCCAGCGAAGATTGTAAGTACCCGCTGCGCCTGCACTCACGGCCCAGGTAATGCCTTGTCCGCTTGAATTGCTCAGGTTTATATAATAACCGCCATCAGCGCCGCTATAGGTATTTTGGCGTGAACCGTTGGCGCTGCAATAACCGGTACCTGTACCTGATTTATCGTC
>CBIMFG010000466.1:0-4823 GCA_966243125.1 uncultured Niastella sp. | reverse complement strand
AGATTCAAGCGTTGGACCGCCCAATTGTCACCGATCGCGCCAACGACAAACAAATATTGCCCCGGGTATTGCCCGGTGATATGCATCTTCCTGGGCACGAAGGCCCCTGTTTTCTGGCTCCAGTCGCTCCAGCCCTTGTCAAAACCTTCTAAGAAATAACTATAAGCAATGGTATGTTGCTGACCATATATAATGGCACTGCATTCAAAATGCAGGGAGTTAGAAGCATATTTAATAGATTGTTTGGCGGTATTCTCAACAGTTGAAGCGTAGCCTCCAAAGACCAAATCATCTTTTGGGGTTGAAACCCGTACATTTCTGATGAGCGTGGTTAATGGCAATTTAGTCTTTTTATACCGGGCGTAATTTATGTGGAAGAACCCTTTTTCGGCAGCTATCAAAACATTATTGCTGTCGATGATATTTATGTTCTCAAATCCGTTGACAGTGATCTTGTCATCCAGTTCAGGAATGTACACCAACCGGTAATTTTCACCGGTGCGTTCTGCCACCCCTACCCGTTTATTGCTCACAAACCAGATGTTACCTGTTTTGTCTTCTTTCAAATATTCAACCTTTATAGTATCAAAGAGTTTTTTAAAAAAGTCAGACGGTTTAAAATCATTAATAGCATCGTCAAACTCAAAAATGCCATTATCGGTGGCCAGCACCATTCGGCCGGCAACCTTGTACAGGTGATTGTGGTTTTTTGAAAGAAATTTATTTTTATCGTTGTAATTGGTAACAACCGGCTTGTTGCTTCCATTAAAAGAAACAATGTAGATGCCTTTATATGGATGAATTGCCCAAATAAGATTCTTATGCTTTACGATAAAGCGGGCCGATTCAAACCAGGCTTCATTTACTTTGGTAAAATGATCCTTAGCGTAATTGTAAAAATTAATGCCATTGTAGGTACCCGCAATAACCATTGAAGAGGGAAAACTGTCGTACAGGGGAAGAAAGCTCCAAAAGCCATTCCTGTTATCGACCAGAATTGCTTTGTTGTCTTTTATTAAATACGCCCCCAGGTTATGGCCCATCAATATTTCGCCATTTACCTCCGACATATTCCATACCTGCCCTTTTGTATTTTCAACCAGGGAAAACGAGCCTTTTGCAAAGCTGATGTCACCATCTTTGGAGGGCAGATCGGTTTTATACAAACCGGTTGCAACACCCAGGTATAAGCTGTTGTTATGAACCATGGATGTATAGCCACTATTGCGGTCTGTTGGTTCAGGAAAAATATTCTTAATGGCATTATTATAGGAAACCAGGTCAATGCCATTGTCGAGCGCCAGCCAAAGGTTCTGGTCTTTATCTAAAAACAGATTCTGTACGTTGTTGGTTTGAATGCCTTCATTCTTGGTAAGCTGTTGAATGAATTTTCCATTTTTATCCATTATAATGGTTCCGCCCAGGTTGGTATTGAAAGCGATGGCAGTAGGCGACAACAAACGGGCGCCAAAAATATTCTTGGCTGCCATTTCATTTATATCAGGCGTTTCAAAACGTGTTAGTACATCGCCTTTCAAAATGAACAGTCCTTTTGATACGGACGTCAGCAACAGGCTGTCGTGGCCAAGGTCAATTACCGATTTTAGCAAGGTACCATTAGGAAAGCTGCCGGTTTTAACCCGCGGTAACCACTGGCCATCTTTATAATAAACCAATTGGTTTTCGTAACTATAAGCCAGCACTTCGTTATGATGGTGCCCTAAAAAACTCCAGAAGGTGCTATTGAATGCTTTAACGGTGCCGTTGTGGTAATCAAATATTTGTCGGTGGGCATGAAAAAAGATATGGTCTTCTACAATTTGAATGGTCCATACATCGGCATAGTCGTTGTCTTTTATTAATTGTCGTAATGAGGTATAAACCAGTTCGCCACGTTCATTGGGAGTGAAGTAGCCAATTTCCTGTTGTCCGCCTATATATATTCTGTCGTTTTTGTCAATGGCCAGGGAACGTACAATAGTGGCATTGGGAATTGGGTACGTGCGCCAAAAGCTGCCATCGAAAGTGAGCAGGCCATTGTTATTGGCAAAGTACATAATGCCCCGACTGTCCTGGGCAATGTCCCAGTTTTGACGGCCGGCTTTATAGTCCTGTTTATAGAAGTTGGTAATATTGGGTCTACCAATAGTGTTTTGCGCATATGCAATTGACCCGAAGAAAAGTACGGCTATTAACAGGAACAACGATCTCATATGCAGCTACTCGTTTCTTTTTATATGGCAAAATTAATGACTTTAACGGATAGGGCAATGAGGTACAGAATTATTGGGCGACTAACACATGCGGATTAATTTACCGTAAACTTAATGGCAATTTCTTACAATTTTAAGGCTTTAATATGCGAATTTTATCGCTTCATAAAGCCTTCCCATGAAATTGTTTAAAAAGATCCTTCGTATTGTTCTGTTCCTGTTGGTAGCGGCCCTGGCCTATGGTATCTGGTATGCCTGGCGGGCCTTCCCTATCATTAGCGGGTACGGAGCCAAGAACCTGGCTTCGGCAGTTTTCCTGCAGCATCGAAATCCGGATGATGTAACAAAAGAAGAATTAAGTTTTTTTCCTATTTCATTAGGTACCTATACCATTCACCCCGAAGACTCTTCAGTAACAGGTTCGGTATTTGGTTTTGCCAAACGGAAGGCTTTTTACAGAACCGGCCTTGGTTGTACGCTGGTGAGCGAACTTTCTGAAACGGAAATTCGAAATCAGCATTTTAATTTACCTGCTCTTCCTTCGCAAAACAGGGACACCATTGCCTGGCCATATGGTGATAAGATTATCGACAGTCTTCCAGCTAATATAGATAACAAAGCATTGCAACTGGCTATTGACAGCGCCATGCAAATGCCTTCAAAAAAAGGCGGCCCGGCTTATACCCGCGCCTTTCTGGTTGTTTATGATGGAAAGATCGTTGGCGAACGGTATGCTCCGGGGTTCAATAAAAACTCAATATACCTTGGCTGGTCAATGACAAAGAGTTTAACCTCCGCCGTTATAGGCGTGCTTGTAAAAGAGGGCAAACTGAACCCCGATGCGCCTGCACCGGTACCGGAATGGCAACACACCAATAAAGAAAAGATCAAATTGAAAGATCTGTTACATCAATCTTCCGGATTGGATTATACTGAAGATTACAGTGGCCCCGGTACCGCTACTACTATGTTATTCAAACGGGCTAACATGGGCGCTTATATAGCCTCCCTGCCATTGAAGCATTCACCGGGCACGGTTTTCAATTACAGCAGTGGCAATGCCAACGTGCTGGGCCGCACCATTCGGCAAACCGTGGGTGATGCTGCTTATCCCGCCTTTCCTTACAATGCTTTATTTCATAAGATCAATATGTATTCGCTGGTAATGGAACCCGATGCCTCCGGCACATATGTTAGCTCTTCTTACAGCTACGCCAGCGCCCGTGACTTTGCCCGCTTTGGATTATTGTATTATAATAATGGGCTATGGAACGGCGAACAGCTGTTGCCAGAAAACTGGGTTAAAGAAACCATTGAACCCGATGCTGCCAACAAACAACATCGCTATGGCTATCAGTTCTGGTTGAACGGACAGGATGAGAAAGACTCCAGTAAACATTATTACCCCGACGCGCCGGCGGATATGTACTTTGCTGACGGTTCTGGCGGACAGAATATTTTCATAATTCCTTCCCGAAAACTGATCGTGGTACGCCTGGGTATTCGCAGAGTTGATGAAAACAAATATCTTAGGGAAGTGATCGCAGCTATAAAATAAAGATTACCCCGGGCGATGCGACATAGCGATTAGTCCCCGTTTTTAAATTGTTTGAATTTTACAATCTTTTGTTTGAATCCCATAAAGCACCTGCAGGAAGAGCGTCGTAATTTTACAAGGACGGGGCTGATACCAATCAGCCTTTTAAAATCACAAATTGCTTAAATTTACGACATGGCCAAGACAGAAACACTGGAAGATTTTTATCGCCAGAAAATGAACTGGTTGCCGGAAAACCTCCAAAAAGATATCTGGCACTTTAATGTGTTCAGGGTTGAGGACTGCGTAGGGCAGGGCAAAGAACCTGTTGAATATACGCGTCGTGATTATTACAAGATAGCGCTGATGCAGGGACCGTATGTGTATCATTATGCCGATAAGAGCCTGGAGGTATCCGGTTCCACGCTTATTTTTTTCAGCCCCAACGTTCCTTATACATTTCAACCTTTAACAGATACTCCTGGCGGAGCCTTTCTTATTTTTAAGGAAGCATTTTTTACAGAACGCATTCGGGGTGGCATCAAAGACCTCCCCATGTTTATTCCGGGCAATAAACCCAGCTATGCGCTTGATAAATCGCAGGATAAATTTGTAAGTCAGATCTTCGATAAAATGATCAGCGAGTTGAAATCAGACTATGTATATAAGTATGATCTCATTCGCAACTACATTATGGAAATGATCCATTATGCGTTGAAGATGCAGCCTACCGAAACATTGTATCAGCATACAGATGCCAATGCGCGCATCACGGCTGTATTTACCGAATTACTCGAACGGCAGTTCCCGATAGAATCGCCCAATCAACGATTTACGTTGCGCTCGGCCCGCGACTTTGCCGAACAATTATCGGTACACGTAAATCATTTGAACCGCGCCATTCGTTTAACCACCGGCAAAACCACCACCGATCACATCTTTGACCGGCTGGTAAGTGAAGCAAAGGTTTTATTAAAACATACTAATTGGAATATTTCTGAGATTGGTTATAGTTTGGGTTTTGAGGAACCGGCGCACTTTAATCACTTTTTTAAGAAGCAGACGAGTATGAC
>CBIMFG010000465.1:0-4823 GCA_966243125.1 uncultured Niastella sp. | reverse complement strand
GATAATCACCGTTTCCCCGCCAATACGGGCAGCTTCACGTTTCAATTGCTCCAAAATGGTTTTGTGGCCGGTATGCACCCCGTCGAACGTGCCTATCGTAACAACGGCCTTCGTAAAGGCCGGAATGGACTCTATAGAGAAATAAACTTTCATAGTATGAGGTGCGAAAATACGGTATGAAGTTCTAAGTTCTTGGTTCTATGTTTTAAGATCTCATTTTCAATCTTCAAAACCAGGTTTTTACCTCTAAAAAACATAGAACAAAGAACATAGAACCCAGAACAAAGAACTCAGAACGCAGAACAAAGAACCCGGAACTTTTAGTATTTTTGCCGCTTCAAATTATAAAATGAGCTTATATTCACAACGGGGTGTTTCTGCCCAGAAAGAAGAAGTACACAAGGCTACAGAAAAGTTAGATAAAGGTTTGTATCCCCATGCCTTCTGCAAAATATACCCCGATTACCTTACCGGCCAGCAAGACTGGGTGAATGTAATGCATGCCGATGGCGCCGGTACCAAAAGCATTCTGGCTTATTTATACTGGAAAGAAACCAACGACCTGTCGGTTTGGAAAGGCATTGCACAGGATGCTGTGGTAATGAACCTCGATGACCTGTTGTGTGTGGGCATCACTGATAATTTGTTATTTTCTTCAACCATAGATCGGAATAAAACGCTTGTTACTGGCGATGTGCTGGAAACCGTGATCAACGGTACCCAGGAGTTGTTTGATTCGCTGAAACAGTTTGGGGTAAACATCCATTACCTGGGTGGCGAAACCGCCGATGTGGGCGATGTGGTGCGTACCATTGCCGTAAATGGCACCATGACGGCCCGCTGGCCTAAAAACAGGCTGGTGACCAACGACAACATACAGGCCGGCGATGTAATTGTAGGTTTCAGCAGTTTTGGACAAGCCGTTTACGAAACCGAATACAACAGTGGTATTGGCAGCAATGGTTTAACCAGCGCCCGCCACGATGTATTGAGCAAGTTTTACGCAGAAAAATTCAAGGAATCATACGAGAACAGCCTGGCCAGTGAAGTGGTATATATCGGGCCCTATTTGTTAACCGATACAGTTGGCCGCGAACAATACCAGGTAGGCAAATTGCTGTTATCGCCTACCCGTACTTATGCCCCTTTGTTACAGGCGTTGTTTGCCAATCATTTCAATGCCATTCACGGCCTTATTCATTGCAGCGGCGGCGGGCAAACAAAATGTATGAAATACCTGCCCGGCAACTTCCGGGTTATTAAGGATAATTTATTTGAACCACCTATTATCTTCCAGTTAATTCAGGAAGCTTCCGGCAGCGACAACCGCGAAATGTACCAGGTATTTAACATGGGCCATCGCCTGGAAGTATTTACCGATGCCGCTTCTGCTCCAAAATTCATTGAGGAAGCCAAAAAGCTGGGTATTGAAGCGCAGATCGTTGGCCGTGTTGAAGCCAGTGATAAGAAAGAACTGGTATTAAAAGTAGGCGACGAAGAGATTGTTTATTAAAACAGCTGTAAGCTATAAGCCGTAAGCTTCAAGCTTCAAGCCACGCAATACACCTCAGCGCGGCAACGCCCCTTAGCTGAGAACATAGAACTCAGAACATAAAACAAAGAACGCTGAACTAAGAACTAAAAACTAAGAACTAAATAACTTCTATTCCTGCATCTTTATAGGGCTTTAAAACCGGATCATCAGGCGATAATTCGGTGATGAGCATATGTATTTTACTGATGTCACAAATGTGGATCGGTTGAATACTGTTGATCTTTTCGGCTATGCTGAGGCATACCACTTTTTGCGCCGATTCAACCATTGCTTTTTTCAATTGCACCACATCCCAGTCGCTATCGGTAATGCCATCTTTCAAACTAATAGCGTTCACGCCTAAAAAACATAAGTCGGCGCGAATGCGTTTGATTTGCGTAATGGCCTCGCCGCCGGTAGTGATCTTGCTGTTTTTAGAAACTTTATCGCCAATGGCAATTACGTCAACCGATGGGTGTTGCATGTATTCAAGAATGGCAGGTATGCTGCCCGATACAAAGGTGGCTTTTAACCGCGGCGGTAACGCCTTGGCCATTTCAATAATGGTAGTGCCGCCGGTTGTTAATACAAACATGCCATCATGTATAAGCGACGCTGCCTTGCGGGCAATGGTTTTTTTGTGATCGTGTGAATATATCTGCGAGGAGGTATAGTGTACCTGGCTAAAAGAGTGCGACAAGGCCCCGCCGTGTACTTTTATGATCTTACCTTCATCGGCCAACTCCTGCAAGTCGCGGCGGATGGTATCTTCCGATACATTCATATCCCGGCTAAGGTTACTTGACATCACCTTGTTGTGAAGGTTCACCTGGTGTAAAATGTAAGCTTGTCGTTCTTTCTTGAGCATGTTAGTGAGGCGTTAACCCAATTTTAATTCCGGACGAAAGCTATAGAAAATACTGTATAAAAAAAGTAAAATTTTGTATTAAAAGAAAGAGCTATTTACCCGGTAAGTAAATAGCTCTTTCTTTTAATATGGCATTATTTATATGATCAACATGTATTCATTAACACTTTCCCTGCTTCTTCCAAAGAAAACCGTTAGGGTAATTCATTTGCCGGCCCAGGAGCTGCGTATGCCACTACCGGTTTGTCGTTATAATTTACAATCCCTGCCAGTATCTTTTTAGCAACGGCCTCCTGGTTATCGGGGTTACTAAAATACGCAAGGTCTTTATCGTTGTTCAGAAAACCGCATTCAATCAGCAGGGCGGGGCAGGGGGTGCGTTGCAACACCCAGATGTTTTTTTCTGAACGCACTTTCAATTGCTTGTTGGTTGCGTACACCTTGCCCAATTCCTGGTTTATAACATCACCCAGTTGTTTTGACTGATTCACTCGTTCGGTTGAATCATTGGGTACATAGATCTCAAATCCGGTTCGGGTAGTCGCTGGCTCGTCGCTATAGGAAACGTGTATGGAAATGTACATATCAGGTTTTATCTTTTCAGCGAGTGTGGTACGTGCCCTTAATCCATCTTCAATGGTGGTGGCGCCACCTGGTAAAATATCATCCGTACGGCTCATCACAACATTTACATTATAAGCCTCTGCAAAATGCTGGATCTTTTGGCTTATTTGCAAAGCCAGGTCTTTCTCCTTTGCTTTACCATCTTTTGTTTGAGCGCCCGGGTCTATGCCACCATGGCCGGCATCGATGAGAACGGTCAATCTTTTTTTAGCCACCGGATCTTCTATGGCTGACTTTTGCGCCCGAAATGCAATGGCGCAAAAAACAAGTGCCAGTACCGGCAGTATCATTAACCGGCTGCGATAGCTGTACCGATTCTTTTGATTGTTAGTGATCATGGCAATACGTCGTTTGATATGGTTTTGGAAGAAATGGTTGGTAATGGGCGGGTAATTGGCCTTCATGGTTTGCAGCACCAGCAATTCAGCATAGGCATAGCGGTCGTTGCCCGAAATGGCGTATTGATCGGCGAGAAACTCATGAATGGCCTTCAATTCTTTCTTAAGAATATGAAAAAACGGGTTCACCCAAAAAAGGGCCGTAATCAGTTCGGTAAATATGATATCGGTGGAATGTTTTTGCTGTACATGAAACAGTTCGTGGCGAAAGATCTGCTGCCCATCGGCGCTGTTAAAAACCAGTTCCCGGTTCCAGAAAATTGAGCGGAAGAAGGAGAAAGGTGTACCCGGTTCAACCGTATTAAAGAATTTTAACCCGCTTATACGTTCAGCGGGGTACCGCCTCGAAATACGCCGGATGTACAACAGCGATTTTACCAGTGCAAAAAGTAATACCAGTAAGCCTATTGCATAGATCAGGTAACTCAAATTCAACAGGTTCCACAACATGAATGCTTTGGAAGGCGCTTCACCCAGCATATCAGCTTCCCCATAATTAACGGTGAGTACCTCTATGGTTTGGTATACTGCATGGTTTACAGAATCCTGCGAATTGTAAAGCACCGGTATCTTGATCATGGGCAACAGTACAGATACCGCCAGGGTTGCCAACAGGTAGAACCGGTTGTAGTGGTGAAACCGTTTGTTGCGTAAAAAAAGCCAGTAATAGCCCAGCAGAATGCCGGAGCACAGCATAACTTTTCCCAGATACAGCAAAAAGGTCATTGATTGTGGTTTTTGGCGTTTTTGATTTGTTCCAGCAAAGCTTCCAGGTCTTCCTGGCTTAATTTGTTGTCGTTCACGAAATGCGACAATAATTTGGCGGGAGAGCCTTCAAAATATCCTTTTACCAGTTGGTTGATGCTTTTTTGGCCATATTCGGCTTTACTTACCGCGGGTTTGTACAGGTTATTGCGCCCCTGCACCTCATAATTCACGAACGCTTTCTCAATCAAGATCTTAAGTATGGTTGCTACCGTATTGCTATGAGGTTTGGGCTCGGGCATGCCATCCATAATATCTTTTAAAAAACCTTGTTTTAGTTGCCACAGGATCTGCATTACCTGTTCTTCGGCTTGTGTAAGGGACTTCATTATAACTAACCTTTTAGTTGCTCGAATGTATAACTCATTTGTTAGTTGCAAGGGGTTTTCTCTTATTTTTTATTATTTATTTTATTAACAGGTTACGCCGGACCGAATTTTGTTACTAATTATTAAGAAAAATAAGATGTGAAAGGGGATAAAAGGGGTTGAATGAGAATAAATATGTATGCGTGACTAATTATTACACAATTATTGTATAATGTGGAGTGGATTTATCCACAAAAGCTATGAGGTTTGAAGATTGAGTGTTACTTTTGCAGACAGTACCGGATGGATTAACACGGAATTAGCAT
>CBIMFG010000464.1:0-4826 GCA_966243125.1 uncultured Niastella sp. | reverse complement strand
GCATAATTTAAACGATCCGCAAAAGGCGTTGAATGATGGAGTGAAAAAAGACAGCAATACAGCAGGTGCCAACGCAACAGATTCTACACCGAAAACGGTTGTTACGCCGCCACCTGCCGCCACTACCACTGCAGCTCCGGTTGCAACAGGTTCTACCAGAACTTTCAAGTATGTGTTGCAAACTACAAAGTTCAGAAAGACGGCCCAGGACATGTATGAGAAATTAAAACCAAAGGTTCAACTGGAAGCGGTTGATTCTACCTTGTTCAGAATTGTTATTTCAATGCCTGGTTCACCAGCCGATACTGCCCGTATCAAAGACTCCTTACGTTTTTGGTACTGGGGTGCCCGCCGCGATAAAGTGATTACTGTAGAATAATACCAACATGAGCAAACGAACAGCTGAGTACTGGATCAATAAACTGGAGCTGGCTACCCATATTGAAGGGGGCGCCTTTAAGGAAATATACCGCTCGCCGGTTTTGACGCCTTTGTCGGCCCTGCCCAACGGTTTTACCGGCGATCGCAACTTTTGCACCAGCATTTACTTCCTGTTACAGCAACATCAGTTCTCGGCTTTTCATAAAATAAAAAGTGATGAAGTATGGCATTTCTATTATGGAGATACCCTCATCGTATATGAGATCGATCAGCAAGGCCACGTAATAGAACACCGCCTTGGCTGCGATCCTGAAAACAACGAAAGCTTTCAATGTGTAATACCCGCCGGCAACTGGTTTGCCGCCCGCCTGGCCCCCGGTGGCGAGTATGCCCTGGCAGGCTGTACCGTAAGCCCCGGTTTTGATTTTACCGATTTCAATTTGGCGAAACAGGAAGAGCTGATAGCCGCCTACCCTGCCCACGAACAATTAATAAAAGAACTCACTTTATAATATAGCTTTAAAGTTGACCGGTTAACCAGTTAACCAGTTGACGAGTAACTGATCAACTGGTTAACTGATCAACAGATCAACTACGCACTATTCTCCCCTCTTTCATCACCAATTTCACTTTTCTTATTTGTGAGATAGAACTAACGGGATCCCCCTCCACCGCCACAATATCAGCAGGTAATCCCACCTTTATTCTCCCCGCTTTATTACTGATCTTAAATACAGCTGCATTTACAGAAGTTGCTGAACGTAACACATCAATAGGCTTCATGCCATAGGCTACCATCATTTCCATTTCACGCGCATTATCGCCATGCGGAAAAACGCCCACATCGCCACCCATACATATGGTTACACCAGCCGCCAGTGCAGCCGCAAAACTTTTACGTTTGGTTTGAATGCGCTCCGGCTCTTCCATTTTTCCTTTTATCCAGCCCTTGTATTGCGAAACAGCATCACCCGCAGCCACCGTAGGGCATAAGGCAACGCCCTTTTCTTTCATCAGTTTAAATATTTCCGGCGTTCCCTGGTCGCCATGTTCAATGGTGCTTACGCCAGCCAGGATGGCCAGCCGCATTGCTTCTGCCGAGCTTGCATGCACTACTACTTCCCGGCCGCTGCTGCGGGTTACTTCCACCGCCAGCGTTAATTCTGCCAGGGTGAATGTAGGTTTGGCTTCCTCGTTAGGCCCCCAGCGGTAATCAGCGTATAGTTTTATAACATCGGCTCCTTTGCCTATTTGTGTGCGGATATCTTTTTCCAGTTCTGCAGCATTGACAACTTCAGCGTCACCTTTGGGATAGTCTATGTCGGCAGCGGCAGATTTGGGTCCATAACTACCGGTTGCCACAATGGCACGAGTGGCCACCAGCATATGCGGGCCTGGAACAATGCCCTTTTCAATGGCAGTTTTTAAACCTACGTCATCATACCCTGCGCCTTCGGTACCCAGGTCGCGCACGGTGGTAAAACCAGCCAGCAAGGTGGCTTGTGCATGGGTAACCGCACGGGCAGTACGCTCGGCGCGGGATTCTTTTAGTACCTGGTCGTCCCAGGGTACTTCATTATAAGGGTGCAGAAACAAATGGCTATGCCCTTCAATTAACCCCGGTAACAGGGTGCATCCTTTTAGCTTTATTACCCGGGCATTGGCGGGCGCTTTTAACTGGGCGCCGGCCCCTTCAATAAAACCATTTTTTACCAGCACCTGCCAGCCTTCATGCAGTTGTTCGCCATCAAATACGCGGTCGGGTTGCAATAGGTAGGTAGAATCCTGCGCTTGCAGGCTGCTGGTCACCAGCAAGGTTATGGGCAACAACAGGCAGTCTAACAATAAGCGAGTGATCATAAATAAGGTTTATTATATGGCAATATCACCCCTCTGGGGTTATCAAAACACGGAAGTTATTAACATTTAGAGGGTTGATACAACTATTTAAAGCAATCTGGCGTCATATATATGTTTCCCGCTCCCTTTTTAACCCGTTTTATCCGTGATGAGTAAGTTTTGAGCACACAACCACTCAACATGTTACTCCAGGCAAGGGAAGTCCGTCCGTAGCGGACCCCTTTATTTTCAGCCCCATCCCTCCTCCATAAACAACAGCAACATGGCATTTGTACCTGAAATATAGGGTATATGTGTAAGTTATAACCCTAAGCTCAACCTATTGCTCCAAAGGTGTTTTCGGCTTTAAAAGCGGCTTTTTTCAGGAAATCAGGATACTTTGAAGGTATTTACAAATGTTATCAGGGAAATAAAAAGCCCATAAGGAAATCAAAAAACCTTACAGGAAATAAGGAAAGTTGCAGGGAAATTAAAAAAACTGTAAGGGAACTTGTATTCCTTTTAGGAATTTTAAATAGTTGTAAGGAATACAAAATTCTTTCAGGGAATTTAAAATTCCCTGAAATTTTTTCACTACAATACGCCTAAATGGTTGATAAATAGGCTATGGATGGCCCAATTTTGAAAATCACCACCAAAAACAACGAAACAGTAGTGCAAAAACAGCTTACAAAGAAGTGTATATTCACAAAAGGGTTAAAATGGTTGCCATCCAAGGGTTATAACAGGCAACCTGGCCGGTAAAATGACTATGCCGGCACAATGTGTGGTTCAATCATTAACTATTACTGATTTAATAACTCATTATACTTTTTCACCACCAGCACAAAATCTTCGGGTGAATGCATCTTTAGTTGTTGCGCGGTTATAAACGCAGCAATGGCTTCTTTTTTGTCGCCAAACTTGTTGGCCACTTCGCTACGGTCGTCGGGCAGCAGCGTCATAGCGCCATTTTGCAGCAGGTAATAAAACTCAGCGTCTTCCAGCCGGCGGTTTACCCGTCCGTTTGAAACAATTTGTTTTTCTTCAACAATATTCCGGGCTATTAACCGAAGCAGGGAGGCTTTATCCTGGACCAAAACCTGAAAGAAGGTGTTTTCAGAAGTTTTTTCAGAGGCAGGAAATCCGCGGCGAAACAGCAGGGAATCTTTCTTTTTGGGATACATTACAAATTCCTGCACTTTACTTTCGGCCGCAAAGGCGCTGCCATTGAACTGCAATATCAATGCGTTCTTGTAGCAATCGAATTTCAGTTTAAACTGGTTCAGCACCCTGCCGCTGGAGAACCGCACCACCCCATCGCACCACTCTTTAAACAAATAAGGATTTCCGCTAAGAGAATTGTCCTCATCTTTAGTGACCTGACCAAGGGCGCACTGGCACAGCAACAGCAAACACCAGGCAATGTGCTTCATGATGGCATTTTTGATTGCGTATAAGGTACGAAGAATTTAATTCTTAACATGGGTCAATTCAATTGACCAGGTATTGATCATCTCGTTTGTATTCTTAAATTGATCTACTGTTGCAAGCACCAATCCTACTTTGGGGTTATAATCCATGGATATCTTAGCTACCAATGATAATCCATAGGCCTGAACATCACAATTAATATTAATAATGTAACAATCGAACGTACCGGCTGCTGTAGTTATTTTTTCCTTGCCGCCTATTTTAACCTCCTTAATGGTGGTCACCAACTCATAGTCCTGGGTATAAATGTCAGATTCTCCGGGTAGTTTTTTCCAATCACTTGCGGCTTGTGAGCTGAACAGCGCAGCCTTTGTTGTAAGTTGTTTAAATGGTTTATTTGTTGCCGGTAAACTGGTTACACCATCCAGCACCAGGGGAATGCTATAATGGGCATTGGGATCATTTAAAGGTGCATTCGCAGTAAAAAACACATGTCTCTTATCGGGGTAACTATATCCATCATTGAACCAGAGCGTATCTGCCGTATAAAAATCGAATGGGATCAGCAGTGCTTTCCCGTCACATTGCAGCTGCAGGGTTTTCGTATACTGGTCGTTTTGCGCATCCCTGATTCCAATACCTTTTTTAATGATTGTACTGTATTTATCTGTAACATCGGCTACCTCAAAAATCAGTTTTGATGCTTTACTATCTTTAAATCCCATAGCATATACCATATATTCCAGCTTAGCGCCTTTTTTCATCAGCGCATGGCTACCACAGGTTTGAGCATGCGAAAAAATACAACAGATACTAAAAACAGCTATCAGGAAAAGTTTCATAAGTAAGGATTTGATACAATATATGCAACTCACATGTTACTTGAAGAATGTTTTTTAAATGAATTCAACTATTTCACTTTTTTTCCTGCCATTTTAACCTCCGTTGTTATCGTAACCGGGATTTCGCGCCCCATCATCAGGAAGGAGCCTTCTACTTTAGCGGTTACTTTATTTTTTAACAACATACCGGTTGCCGCATCTACTTCATATTCGCCTGTTTGCTTGCCCTGTAAGTTGCCAGTCACCGAAGTTCCCATTACTTGAGCCTCGGTTTTATCACTCTCCATTTGTCCTTCCGATTCAATATAAGCTATCCCATCATCTATATCT
>CBIMFG010000463.1:0-4826 GCA_966243125.1 uncultured Niastella sp. | reverse complement strand
AAAAGCGGTGACTTCTCAATGCTTGGCGGCGTGCAATTAAATATAGGAGCCCTTAAACTGGGTGGCCGTTATGTGGTAGGCTTAGCCAATATCAATGATATTGATGACAGAGAAAAGTGGAAGAACCAGGGATTTCAGGTTTATCTTGGAACAAGGATACTATAATACTCTTTCTATATAAAGAAAAAGCCCCGGCGAAACCGTCGGGGCTTTTGTATCTTATAAGTATGGTTAACCAGTTAACCTGTTAACCTGTTAACCAGTACTGGTCAACTGATCAACTGGTTAACTGATCAACCCTTCATCTTCTTCCACGCATTAATTAACCCATTGGTAGAAGAGTCGTGGTTGCTCACGGGTTTATCATCCTGCAGTTCGGGCAGAATATTATTGGCGAGTTGTTTCCCCAATTCCACACCCCATTGATCAAAGCTGAAGATATTCCAGATAACACCCTGTACAAAGATCTTGTGTTCGTATAAGGCTATCAGCTGACCCAGTGTATACGGCGTGATCTTTTTAATAAGGAATGAGTTGGTAGGGCGGTTGCCGGTAAACTCTTTAAACGGCGCCAGGGCCTTTATTTCTTCAGCCGATTTACCAGCCTTTATTAACTCAGCTTCTGCCTCTGCTTCGGTTTTACCGTTCATGAGCGCCTCTGTTTGCGCAAAGAAGTTCGATAACAGTTTTTGATGATGATCACCAATTGGGTTATGGCTGTTGGCCGGCGCAATAAAATCGCAGGGTATCAACAACGTACCCTGATGAATCAATTGGTAAAACGCGTGCTGGCCATTGGTGCCTGGTTCGCCCCAAATAACCGGACCGGTGTTGTACCGAACGGGTTTGCCTCTGCGATCAACACTTTTACCATTGCTTTCCATATTGCCCTGTTGAAAATAAGCGGCAAAGCGGTGCATGTATTGGTCGTATGGTAAAATGGCTTCTGTTTGGCTCTCGAAGAAGTTGGTATACCAAAGGCCTATAAGGCCCATAATTACCGGAATATTATTTTCGAAAGGTGTAGTGCGAAAATGGTTGTCGGTTGAATGCGCGCCTTTTAACAGCTGTTCAAAATGCTCATAGCCGATGGTTAACGCAATGGATAAACCAATGGCGCTCCATAAAGAGTAACGGCCGCCAACCCAGTCCCAGAATTCGAACATATTGGCTTTATCAATACCAAATTTCACCACTTCTTTTTCATTGGTGCTAAGCGCCACAAAATGTTTGGCAACATAGCTTTCATCACCAGCTGCATCGAGGAACCATTGCCGTGCTGTGTGGGCATTGGTCATGGTTTCCTGCGTGGTGAATGTTTTGGACGCAATGAGGAACAGGGTTTCCTGGGGCGTTACTTTCCGCAGGGTTTCAATAATGTGGGTGGCGTCAACATTTGATACATAAAAAACATGGATGTCTTTTTTCCAGTAGGGCTTCAGCGCTTCGGTAACCATGTAAGGGCCCAGGTCGCTGCCGCCAATGCCAATGTTAACGATGTATTTTATTTTGCTGCCCGTGTAGCCTGTCCATTCACCACTGTGAATGCGCTCGCAAAACTGTTTCATTTGCTGCAATACCTGGTGTACCTGGGGCATTACATTTTTGCCTTCGGAATATACCGGCTCATTGCCCATATTGCGCAGGGCGGTGTGTAATACCGACCGGCCTTCGGTTTCGTTGATCACATCGCCGGTGAACATGGCTTCAATGGCTTCACTCAGCTTGCATTCTTCTGCCAGGTCCTGCAGCAACGACATGGTTTTGGCGTTGATGCGGTTCTTGGAATAATCGAATAATATATCTTCAAAAGAGATCGAAAAGTTCTTGAATCTGTCCGGGTCATCGGCAAACAACTCGCGTAAATGCGTTTCGGAGATCTTCTTATAATGGCGTTCCAGTTTTTCCCATGCATCCGTTTGGTGCGGCTTAACTTTTGGTAACATACTTGGTTGAATTAGATTCAAAAATACTTGTTTTTTTATTGTGGTTTACGGGTGCAAGTGGCTATGCGGAAAAATAACAATCAGATGAAAGTATAAAGTTTAAAGTATAAGGTTTAAAGTCGTTGTACTTTGAAGTACCTGCTTAATTGTTAACCTCAAAATCAGGCGACCTTAAACCTTAAACCTTATACTTTAAACCTTCACCCCTGTAAGTTAAGCACCGTATCTACCACGTGCTGCACCATAGCCGGTGTTATGCCCAAATGCAGTACCATTCTAATGTGGGTGGGGGAGATGGGGATCACCAGAATATTTTTTTCCTTTAATGCCGCCGCTACCTGGGCTGCCTGAAAAGGAGGCTGTATTTCAAAAATGATGATGTTGGTTTCTACAGGTAATAAGCCGGCCGTAAAGGTTGTTTTGATCAGGTTCGACGCAATTTCCCGGGCATTCTCATGATCCTGCTCCAGGCGAATGATGTTGTTTTTAAGGGCGTACACGCCACAGGCGGCCATATAACCGGCCTGGCGCATGCCACCGCCAAATACCTTTCGTACCCGTTTGGCCTTTTTAATGAAGGCCTGGCTGCCTATCAGAATACTTCCAATGGGGCACCCCAATCCTTTGTTCAAACAAACTGAAATACTGTGGAACAATTCCCCATATTGTTTGGGCGATTCGTTGCGGGCCACAATGGCGTTAAACAAACGGGCGCCATCGAGGTGCATGCTCAGGTTATTGTTATCGCATACGCTACGTATTTGTTGTATCTCCTGCAAATCGTAACAACTGCCGCCTCCGCGGTTACTCGTATTTTCGAGGCAAACCAGTGAGGTGTGGGCTTTGTGTACGTCATCGGGGTTAATAGCAGCCGCTACCTGTTCGGCGGTGATGCGTCCCCGGTTGCCGGGTATTAATCTGGATTGTACACCGGAATTAAATGCCATACCGCCACCTTCATACTGGTATACATGCGCGGTTTGATCGCAGATCACTTCATCACCTGGTTGTGTATGCACTTTAATGGCTATCTGGTTGCTCATAGTGCCGGTAGGGCAGTATAAAGCGGCTTCCATGCCAAACAATTCAGCTGCCATGGTCTCCAGCAAATTTACGGTAGCATCTTCTCCAAAAACATCATCGCCTACATGCGCTCTTAACATAGCGTCCAGCATGTCAGGGGTTGGTTGGGTAACTGTATCCGATCTTAAGTCAACTATCATAGTAAATGTTGAATATTGAATGATAAATGTAGAATGTAGAAGTGGAAATTCAATGAGCAAACTAAAAACAGTTACAGGTTACAGGTTGCAGGGCTTTAGCAGTAACTGTATTCCCTGAAACTTGAAACCTGAAACCTGAAACTTGGAACCTGAAACTTGCAACCTGGAACTTGAAACCTGGAACCTGTTCCTGTCCTACAATGATTTTTTTTAACATGATATTAAACTTGAAAAGCCGCTAGCCTTCTTACTAGCGCACTTTACCAATACAATTTATACACTTTAAAAGTACACTCATGAAATGTAGAATTTCAGCAGCTATTGCTATGCTCTTACTGATGGCTTTATCGATTGGTTCCTGTAAAAAAGACGATAGCGCGCAAACGCCTGTAAGCGATTCTGAAGCGCAAACTATTAGTCAGGAAGATGCTGCCGCCGAAGGTGACTATGATGATATTACCGAAATGGGACTGGCAGCAGGCGCAGATCTGCAAACTGGCGCCGTTGATAATGGCCGTATAGCAACCGATGGCAACACCGCACGTATTCGTATTGACCTGTTTGTTAACCTGGCGTTGAAACTGGGTCCTTGCGTTACTATTACTGCTGAACCTAATGACACCACTTTCCCTAAAACTGTTACGGTAAATTACGGCGATGGTTGTGTTTGCAAAGATGGTAAACTAAGAAAAGGTAAAGTGATCCTGAACTTCTCTGCACCTGTGCGCAAATCAGGTTCTGTGCTCACCATTACCCTGCAGGATTACTACGTTAACAAAGCGCATATTGAAGGCGTAAAAACCATCACCAACCTCAGCGCAAACGGGGCTATCAGTTATTCGGTTAAAATTTCAGGTGGTAAAGTAACCCGGCCAAATGGAAGAGGCTTTACCTATGAAGGCACAAAAACAGTTACCCAAATTGAGGGTGCTGCCACCGCTACCTGTGCCGATGATGTGTATTCAACCGAAGTGAATACCACCATCAAATATGCCAACGGCATAACTGTAACTAAAACCACCGAAACCCCATTGATTAAAGCGGTAGCCTGCGAGTGGATCGCAAAAGGCAAGCTGAAAATAGCCATCAACAACCGCGTGTTGTATGTTGATTTTGGTTCAACCGTTACCTGCGACAACAGCGCCTTGTTGATCTGGGCCAATGGCCAGGTTGACATTACCCTGCCGTAGATTGTTGATTATTAATTAATTGTATAAAAAGAAAAAGGGCCCCCGATTTATCGGAGGCCCTTTGTAATTAGATTATAAGCCTGAATTAGATGGCATCAAAAACCACCAACAGCGCAAAGATTACACCGGGGATCCAGAAAAGCAAAGTAAGGATGATGCTGATCCAGAACTTTGAGTTCACTTCTTCTTCTTTCAGGTAAACTGCCAGTGGGGGCAACAGGATAGCCAGAATAGCCAGTAATACTTGATCGGTTTCAGATGCACGACCAGCCCGTTTGTCTGCCTTGTACTCTTTCATTAATTTCTTGGCTTCTTTAACGCGTGTTTTGCGTTCAGCTCTTGACAAACTCTTGAACTCATCAACGGCAGAAGTTACTGTCGCAGGAGCTGGTTCGGTTTTCGCAGTGTTGTCAGTTGAAGGCAAAGAAGCGGCCAGTACGGGAGACGTGCAAACAGATACCATTACC
>CBIMFG010000462.1:0-4829 GCA_966243125.1 uncultured Niastella sp. | reverse complement strand
CAACTACTTAAAAAGATCAGGGTTCCAATAGAGATCTTCGTTACGGTTACAATTCTGTTCATAAAATACTGTACGATTTTTAATCAGATATTACAAGGATCATCCACTACAGATAAAAACATGCCAAATATTATTATGACTTTCTGACACCGTTCTTTTTTAAGTATTCCGCCAGGGCTTTTATGCTGTCGCTGTCAATATAATCAACGCCCAGTTCCATCATTTTGGCCCAGCCCGCCATATAATCGGGACTGTTCCACAATCTTATTTTTTTGCCTAAAGCATGGCCTTTATCAACTGCTTTTTTCAGTTTGTCCCAATCGGCAGGCAGCATGTCTTCATGGCCCGTCCATTTTGTATAGTTGATGAAATTATCGTTCAAAAAAGCAATATGTGAGAGCGCATCTTTGCTGTAATTGTTGCTAAGCAGGCCATCGAACCACAGGAAAGAAGGGTAGGAGCTATAGGTAGAGGGATGCGGTTTATCGCCCGTTACTAATATGGTAAGGGTGCGGCAGCTGGTAATGGCCGGGTATTTCATCAACACTTCTATCAGCTTATTAACGCTGGCAACCCCCTCTCTTTTTATATCCAGCATCAGTACCAGTTTGCGGGCGGTATCTGCATATACATTGCCCCCGTTCTTTTGGATCATTTCGGCCAGTGGGTTCAGGTACAGCTTTTCAAAAGTGCGGTGTAAGGGCAGGTCCTTTGAAGTATGGGCTACGTACAGCTCATTCTCGTCTAAATACAGATCCGCTTCCATAGAACCATATTCCAGGTTATACGCATTGAAAAACGGAGCCGGTTGTTGGTAATCATTGTGCGAATGCGCGTTGGCCGTAGTGTATACAGCAGGTTGCGCCAACACATGCATGCAGGGAAAAAGAGCTAAAAACAGCAGGGTTTTCATATGTATCGTTGTCTATGGATTTAGTTTGCAAGCTCAGGGCGTGTTCTTCTCAGGGAGAGATCTAATGGTGGGTTGATTGTGCGGACAAATAAAGAAAAGAATAGCGAAATATGCAAGGTTTTTTACAAATACATTGCCTGCTAGGCAAGCAATGTATTTGCTTTTTCTGTAATAATTGAGGCAATCTGGCCTTTAAAGAGGGATACCGCAAAAGGCAGGTCACTTTCAAACAACACTTCTTTATCCTTTACCTGTATGGTGCCGGCGATATTAAAGCCTTTCGCTGAAAAGCTGAAATTGCCATTAGGACCATTCCAGTTTTCCTGAACATCGGTAATGGTGCCCTTTTGCTCTTCCTGCAGGCGGCCCAGCATTTGTTTAATGCGGTGTAAAGCCTCTTCCTGCGTTTGCGCATGCGGAATGTTCAATGATAATTTCGACATATTATTTTCTTTTTACACTTACTATACTAAAATATAGTGCCAGCAAAGGTACGCATTGGCCCTTTAGTTTTGTTCACTTATTAAATCGTGACAAAAGGGAATGGGGTATCGCAAAACCAGCAGCCTTCTTTTTTGTTAGGATAGTTCAAACCATAATCATTCATTCAAAACCTTTCCAAATGCATTCACTTCTAAGAAATGTATTCTCCTTCCTGTTATTTTTTCTTTTTGTAACAACATTTTCTAAAGCACAAACCATCTCCATTATCCCCAATGTGCGAACCGAAACGGGGAATTACAAAGAAAGCAGCAGCAGTTTTTTATGTCCTTCAGGTACTGTTATTACCGGCCGTTACCACACCGGTGATGAAAATGGAACCACCCGGTATGAGTATGCAACCCTGCGGGCGGTAAATGCCCAGGGGCAGGCTGTAACGGGTACCATTACCGTGGAAGATGTACGCTGGGAAACTTCCTTTAAGGAGTCCTCAGGCGCTGGCTTCGATGCCGCATCCAACCGCGTTATTGTAGGGCGACAGCATTCAGGCGATGAAAATGGCCAGACCTGGTATGCTACGGCCATTGTAAGGTTCAATGCCCAAAACACCCAGGTGATCAACCCGGTTACTTCAGCCACTGTCAAAGAGTCGAGCTGGAACTGGTATCGCACGGGCAGTAACCAGGTAATGGTGGGCAGGCATCACAGTGGCGATGAAAACGGCGGCACGTGGTACAGGGCCGCTACTATTAGTTTTACCGTAATACCGCCCACACCCGCGCCGGCGGGCACTGTTATTGTTCCCAATGTTCGCAGTACATACGGTAACATGACAGAAAGCAGCAGCTATTTCCTGGCGCCTTCCAATACCGTAATGACCGGCCGTGCGCAAACCGGCGATGAAAACGGCGGTACCAATTATGAGTATGCTACGTTAAAAGCTATAGATGCGCAGGGACAAACTGTTGCCGGCGTTATTACGGTTGAAGATGTACGATGGGAAACAGGCATCAGCGAATCTGCAGGCAATGGCTTCGATGCAGCCGTTAACCGCGTAGTGGTAGGCCGTCAGCACTCCGGTGATGAGAATGGTACAACCTGGTATGCCACCGGCGTGGTAAAGTTCAATGGCTATCCCACAAAGGTTTTCAATTACAACACCACTACTACCAAAAAAGAATCCGGTGGGTGGAACTGGTTTCAGACCGTATACAACCAGGTGGTTACCGGCCGGCATCATATGGGCGATGAAAATGGCAATACGTATTATGCCATGGGTACTATTTCATGCGATGTTACCACGCCGCCTGCCGATAGGTTTAGGGTAGTACTGTTACTGCACCCATCGGAGAGTAATTTTCCCATGAACCCTCTTGATTTCATTCGCCTGTCGCGTTATCGCATGCACCATGGTGGTGGTTCCGATGATGGGTTCAACAAAAACACCAACCGTTTCGAAAACAACAATGATCATGGGCTGGAATATTACGACATTCCCGTATATACCATCAATTCGCACTATCTGCCTGGTACGCCTTTTAATTTTCGTCCAACCGACGATAACAGCATTGGTACCGAAGAAGTGTTTTTAGAGCCTGACGATAATTTGCATGGCGATTTTAATCCCAATGGCAGGGTGCCCGTATTTCAGTATACTTCCCCATCGGCTCCTAACAAAAGAGAATATTGGGTTTTCTATGGGTATAATACCTCAGAGTTACCACCGCTTAGTTTTTCGCACCAGGGCGATTGGGAGCACATCACCCTTGATATTGTAAACAACAGTATAGCCGGGGCCTGGTTAAGTCAGCATAAAGGCGAGACCTATTACACCAAAGATCAGTTACGCATTACCGAACAAAACGGCGTGCAAACGTTGTATGTGTACAGTGCTATGGGCAGTCATGCCCATTATCCGCAGCCAGGTGGTTATCATACCATCTTCAATTTAGATCAGGCCGCAGATGGCGGTTATCAATGGGTAATTACTGATAATGCACAAAACCTGGCAACCCAGCCATGGCGCGAGTATGCAGGCGCCTGGGGCGAAGTAGGCTCCGCCGTATCGCCTTATCGCAGCGATGTTACCGGACCGTTAGGACCCTGGTACAAACGTTTTGATTTTGTACAGGCCGATCTGCATCCCAACTATGTGCCGTTGTATTCTTACTTTAATGCGTCCACCCGGTCTTATTATTACGATGTAACGTATTATCCCAATGGTTTCTTCAATAATGGTACGTTTAGCTATACCGGAATTCTTTGTTACGTGTATGCAGCGCCACCAGGCAGCCTTGTTACTGCGCCGGTGTACCGGTATTTATATCCCGCCATTACCGACTACTATTATAATTTATTGAACAGTCCCACAGTAGGCGGCGGCAGTTGGGGCAATCAGGGGGTTGGTTTTTATGCCTTTGATCATTTGAGTGCCGATAACAACCTGATCCCAATTTATTCTTATTATAATGGCGTAATACATTTGCTGAGTGCCGATAAAGGCCCCAGCGCCATCTTCAATGGCGGTAACTACAACAGGGAAGGGGTTATCTTTTATGCTTATCCCGGCACCTATTCCACCACCTTACGGGTAGCTACAGCAACCCCCGAAAAACCCGTTGTCAATACCATTTATCCCAATCCAACAACAGGCAGGTTTTACATCCAGTCTACCTTACCGTTAGTAAAACAAAAGGTAAGTGTATTGGATGTAAATGGTAAAATGATCAAACAGTTTGAAGGGAATGGCTCGCGGGTTGAAGTGGATCTTGGCAATGCCGCCGCAGGCGTTTATTTTGTGCGGATCCAGCAACCGGATGGTAAGTTTATAAAACATACAATTGTGAAGCAATAAAGTAAAAAAGGGCGCTGTAGTGGCGCCCTTTGCTTTTATTTGCTGGTATCACATGATGAATCTGCAGGGGCTTCAAAATACTTCTCAACATCAATCGTATTTATCGTTATTTCCTCTAGTTTATTGATAGGATAAACCTTTGGTGACTTTTTTGAGGCATTGTACCAAAAAATGTAATTTTTTGTTTGCCCAACATAATAAAATGCGCTATCGGAAACGATCTTTTTTCCGCCAATGACCATCTCTGTTCCATAATATAAGTGTTGGTATTTGACCAGCCTCACATTTAGCCAACTGTTAATACAGGTACAGACAAATGAGGAAGTTATCAGAAAGACAATAAATTTCGATTTGTATTTCTCAAAACTTTCAGGGAAAAAAGCAAATAGATCTTCCCTTGCTGTGCGTCTTTTGTAATGTACGTAGGCAGGGAAATATACGCCCATACAAATTACAAGAAACTGCCACTTTGCCTGGATATTTGTATAAGATGTAATTGAATAAATAAAAAACAAAAATAGAGATAGTAAAATGCTGTAGAGCTCACTCTTTCTAAAAATTAATAGTATTACTGGAATTGCTAAAAGTATATAATTGGGTAAGTGATTTAGAAATAATACC
>CBIMFG010000461.1:0-4831 GCA_966243125.1 uncultured Niastella sp. | reverse complement strand
AGTTACCGCCAGGTGAAAACCAAAGAGCATATTCTTCAGCCTTGGTTGGTAAAAGGTTACGTTTTCCATCTGCAAGCGAAACCAGCCAGTTACTGTCTTTATCGTAACCCTTTTCCCAAAAACGATCACCATATACAGCATACCCTTTCTTTTTCACAATAGCATAATCACCCTGTAATAAGTACAGGCTTTCCCCTTCATTTTCCAGCCTTACCACCTGGTTATTTTCCACATTAAGTAGGAAGCTGAACGATTCTGCTTTTTTTATTGGCTCTCCAGGACGCAATGCGACTTCGCCTGGTTTTTCAATATTAACTGTAGCATCTTCATAAGTCCACACATCGAGGTTCACGGCATCAGCCATAGGCTTGCGCAATTCGGGCTTTGGCTGCACAGAAAATTGAATGTAACGGCCATTAGCGGCAAAGGAAACTGGGTCACTGATCAGCAGATAAGCTCCAATTTCTCTGGTATCCTTGCTTACCTTTTTTAAAGCCTTATCCATCCCAACCTTATAATACCAAATCGAGCTTGTTTTGTTTTCATCCTGTACTGTAAAAACTACCTGGCCTCCGCTAGCATCTAGCTTGAAGGGGCCTAATTTTTGTTTGGAGTTTGAAGGGCTCCAAAGTACAGTTGGCTTCACTGCAGGGCTTAGCTCTGTATATAAAATCTCATCGCTATCATCTTTTATAACTATCCTTTTTCCACTTGCATCAATTTCGTAGGCTATCACAGAAGAAAACTTCAGACTTATAGCGGTTTGTAAATTATAAAGCTCAAGACCCTGGGTATTCTGTTTTTGAAGGGCTAGCCACTTAGTGCTTTGATCGAAACTGTATTTATATTCGCCTGTAAAGGTTTTTTCCTTTCCTGTATTCAGGTCTTTCAATACCAAAATAGTATCTTGATTCTTCAACTGGTAAGCCAACCATTCATTTTTCTTATCAGACGGCAGTTGATAAGAGACTACACCTTTAATCACTTCATTTGTATTGCTGCCTCCTAATTTTAAAAAGCATAACGTTTCCATATTTTTAAAGATGTATTGCTTGGAATCGGCAGAAAAAAAGCCGGGTTTTGCTTCAAAAAATGATTGCCTCCATGAATCAACCGTCGATTGCACAATAAGGCTATCAGGCTTTTTTCTTGCGTAAGAGGGTATTCCAACACCGGCAACAACACTGTAGGCAAAATATTTTCCATCACTGCTAATTGCTATACCATTACTCTTATCAATACTTAATCCTTCCCAGTTATGCAGTGCTTCAAAATCAATTACGGGTTTATCGTTTCTTCCTGTTTTGTAGTGTGTATGGCTGTACACGTATTTGTCAAGATTCCACCGGTCATTTTCCACTGGTTGTGAAGATGAAGTTTTTGTTGTCACACTGTTTTGGCAAAATGCTGAAGGCAAACACCCGAGCAGGGCTAGATGCACTAGAAACGCTCTCATTGTTGATATAGTTTTAGGATTGTAAACAAATCACTATAGCAACACCAGATATTTTTATAAAACCTGAGGTGAGAGATCTTTTGGAAAGGCCAATAGTACAAGAAACCACCCCACTAAAGAGGTAAGAAAGTTAGAAAATTTGACCAATATAATAGTTTTTTTGTACAGCTATTTATTCAGAAATTATTGTCATTAAAGGTCCAGAATTTATTTTCATTATGCCGCACATTATTTCCAAAGTGCCGCATTTCGTATCGTAAATTGCTTATAGAAATCCACAACAATTTGGCATACATTCTAAAGCTCTTTTTTATGAAAAGAATTAAAAGATGTTGATGTCTTTGGCAATTTTTGCACTTATTGGTGCTGCCTTAGCTTTTATAGCTGATTTCGACGGTACATTCTGTACTGCCGAACCAAATCATCCTGGACAGAATGTTTGTGCTAAGGTTTGTCCTAACTTTACTACAAATGTTACAATAGGATCTACAGGCGATTTTGTTTGCACAGCTTCTTACGATGATAATAATTGTGAAACTCGACCACAATGTGCGAATATCCCTCCCGTACAGCTTATAACTGATATTGTCGTTAAGTAATGTGTCAGTTATTTGTAAATTGAAAAGGGCTGCCAATTATGCAGCCCACAATTATATTTATTTCATACTCAAGAAAAAATCATAAAACGAGGGTGGTTAATAGTTGACTAGTACGGGACCTCTCAAGCGCCTTTTAATTTTACTATAACCTTATGGCCAGATAGACTGACCCTTTTTCATTAATTCAACCTTCTTTTTAAAACTTTCCTGCTGACTTGCCCATGGTCCACCTGTTATGTTAGCCGCTTTTTCTTCCCAAAAAATTGCGTCCTTTGTTTTTCCCGCCTTGTAAAGGAGATTGGCGTATGTATCAATTATAGCAGCATCTGTAGGTTTACGTTCGACCACTTTTTTCATCCATCGTATATACCCGTCGATTACTTTATTATCAGTGGAATATTTAAAGGCATCAAAAGCGGCATTGTTAATATCATAAGGTCTTCCAGTTCCGTTTTCAATTGAGCAATATTTATCAAGGTAGGACAATTTATGGGCCACATACTTTTCAAAATTTCGATGCCTTTTATACCATTCTACTTTTGCATCCAAAATATTTCTTTTGGCAATGGAAGTATTAAATTTGGTTTTAATGGTTGTATACAATTTTTGCCAATCCGCCTCGCTTGAATCAACGGGTAACGTATTTTTTCCATTTAAATTAGTCAACATCCCTCCATTCATTTCAATAGAAGCATTCTTATTTTGTTCAGCAAAAAAGGGTTGCACGAATTCCCAATTGATTGTTTTATCAACAACTGTCCGCGAAAATCCCTTTTTCGCCATCACACGATCAATGATCTTTCCATCATTGTAAAAAAACTTAAATACACTTGTTTTACTACTGAAAGAAATTGAATTCCACATTTCTATATTTTGCTTCGTATAACGTTTCTCTTTTGGAAGCGTCAATGCGTAGGCTAAATGGTCTTTTAACAATTTTGTCGCCAAATCATTTTGATTAAGCTTGAGCGCTACCATCACCATTCCTGGCATTTGATCATACTCTTTTATCCCAGCATTGTACCTTTTTACCAGACTGTCATATTGGGCATAGGGGCTCATATAAACCTTTCCCGGTTCTATGGCCTTTGCAGCATAAGCAAGGAATTCACTAGCTTTCTTAAAACCAAGCTGCATATCTACAACTTTTCCAGTTGGGGAAAAAAATATAAAAGTTGGATATCCCTCTATTCTATATCTTGCATTTAATGAATCCACGTCACTATACCAGCCTTTCACATAGTCATCATCCTTTTTAGTTCTGTCCATCTGAACCTTAACTGAAAGACAATTTTTATTGAAGAATTCACCGACGGTATCATTCACGTACACTTCCTTATCCATCATTTTGCACGGCCCGCACCAAGTGGTAAAGCAATCAAGAAAAATATGTTTGTTCTCCTGTTTTGCTTTTTGTTTTATCTGTTCCCATGAAAGTCCGGTAGTCCAATTGATACCCTGTGAAGTACTTGTTTGAGCCAATAATAGAAACGGTAGGCTCCAAGCCAATACAGTTAAAATTCCTTTCTTCATTTTATTTTATTTGTTAGTGACATGTGATTTTTACCGGGCCAGTAAATGATCTGGCCAGTTTTCAAACGATTGATCGTAGGTAAGAAATATTTATAAGGATTAGGTTCTAATAACCATTAGTTGGTGTAACATTTGGTGAGCTGTTCAAAACGTCTAATGGTACAGGGTATAACTGCTGATAGGATTGCCAGGGAGCCCCAACCGCTTTTAAAGGAGTAATTAAGGTCATCACTTCATCTACCTTGCCCGTCCTTTTCAAATCGAACCAGCGGTGCCCCCATTCACTGAATAGTTCATGCCTCCGTTCATTTAGAATGGCGGCTAATAAAGAAGGCTGATCATTTGCAGAAGTATTGGGCAGACCGGCACGGGTGCGAATGGCATTTAGATCATCCTTTGCACCATTGATATTGCCTAATTTTGCTCTCGATTCCGCCCGGATGAGGTATTGCTCACCCAATCTTAACACCATAAAATACTCCGTCATGGCGGCAGCAGTTTTTACTCCTAAAGAAGCATTGACTTTATATTTATTAGGGTAGGCTACGGTATCGCGGGTTGTAGACGTGAGTGAATAGATGGTCGTATCTATCCAATTACCCAACACAGCTCTTTTATCACCGGGTTCAAAACTTCCTAACAGCGTTTTACTTAGATAGACAGGATTGTTATTGCCCGGACCCGTAGCAGGAATAATCAGAGTCATTCCTTCCTGTGTATTGAAGTCAACATCTGTAGGCTGTATTTGAAATATGGCTTCCTTGCTATTTTTCAGGAAAACATTATTCAGAGGCAGCAAAGTATAAGAAGCCATATTGGCAATTACGGAAGAAGCCTTTTCTTCTGCCTTATCGTAATTTTCTGTGAAAAGATATACACGGGCTAATAAAGCCTTAGCAGCCCATTGGGTAGGGCGCACCCTTTCCAAAGTTGTTTTCAATAAAGTAATATCCAAATAATCGGGACTCAGTTTCTCTTCCGCGTCTATAAGATCAGCAATGATCTGGTCATAAACACTTCCTTTGGAGGATCTGGCAAGTGCTATAATAATTCGAGGATCTGTAGAAAGTACCAGGGGGACATCACCAAATTCATTGACTAAATAGAAATAAGATAAGGCACGCATGAACCTGGCCTCTCCAATTAATTGTTGTTTTACAGCAGGTGTTAGCGAGCCGTTACTTAATCCTTCTATAGCCGAATTGCATTTAAAAACCAAGTTATACAGGAGTGCCCAGTGTTC
>CBIMFG010000460.1:0-4836 GCA_966243125.1 uncultured Niastella sp. | reverse complement strand
CTAAAGTTGATTTTTGGCCGCTTACTGGCAGAACCCATCAATTGCGGATGCACTCCGCGCATGAACTGGGGCTTAACGCACCCATTGTGGGCGACGATTTGTATGGCATGGCCTCTAAAAGAATGTACCTGCATGCAGCTCATCTGGAATTCACCCATCCCAAAACAAAAGAAAAGGTAAGCTTTGAGGCTGAAGAAGGCTTTTAATAATTTTTACACACCCACATACCTAAGTGCAGTATCAAAAAAATAATTTGCATAAAATATCACTGGCTAAAATGATTTTTACTGACAGTGATCATACTGACATCAATAATTAAACGTGTTCAGCACTAACACGGCTCATTAATCTTAAAATATAAATTTTTGGATTAAGAATATTTTTATATTTGAACCTCGAAAGACGAACCTGATAGCGTTTACAAACAGATCCTTTCCCACACCCTTCTTGGTACAGGCATTATATTCATTACCATCCGTTTTCTCTTAAAAAAATTTAATTCATATGTGGCAACAACTGTTGTCAGCCGTATGCTATTGCCAATGCGTTAGAACACAATTTACACATATTCACCTTAAAACTAACAATCATGGCTACACCAAAAAAAGATCGCGGTGATTCACAGGATGCTTTACGGGCATCTTCATCCGTTGATGAATTAATGCTTGCTGCACTGGAACGCGGAGACGACAGTTTGCAAACCGGTCGTTACCTGGTTACGTTCAAAGATGGGGCAACCGAGGAAAGCATTAAATCTATGCAAACGCAGGGATTGCGTATTGCCGATGCCCGGGATTTTACTGATCAGGCTGTTACGCTGGAAGAGGTTGGCGACGCTGACATTCTTACATTCCCTGAAATTGGGGTAGCATTGGTTAGCGGCGGCGCTGCTCAGGAACGCAGCATGACTGCACAATCGGAAATAGCTTCCGACAGTCCGATTGAATCCATTGATCCGGAGTATTTCGTTTTTTCAGACCAGGTTATGTCTGAATACCTGAGCAGCCTTACACCGGGCAGTGAAGCTTCTTCAGGAGAGTACCTGCGTGGCTTTTTACGCGCAGCAGAAATGATCTCAAAGGACCTGGGTCAACCCAACGGACATACACTGATGGAGCTGGAAGAAGAAGTAATGGTAGTGGGCGCTACCTGGGGCATGAGAGCCTGTAAAGTTCCTCCATGCACGCGAAGCGCTATGGGCATTAAGGTGGCCATACTTGATACGGGCATGGACCTTGGGCACCCCGATTTTCAGGGCCGCTCATTTACTACTAAGAGCTTTGTAGGTCAGCCTGTTCAGGATTTGAACGGACACGGTACCCATGTTACCGGCACAGCCTGTGGCCCCAAAGCGCCAGCAGGCAGCATACCCCGGTATGGCGCCGGCTATCGCTCGTCTATTTATGCAGGCAAGGTGCTCACTAATTCAGGCGGCGGAACTATGGCCGGTGTACTCGCCGGTATGAACTGGGCCATATCTATGCGTTGTCCGGTAATTTCAATGTCATTAGGAGCGCCCGTAGGCGTACAACCCTATTTCACTGCAGCAGGACAAGCAGCGCTGAACAATGGCTGCCTCATTATCGCTGCAGCAGGTAATGGCTCCGGTGCACCAACAGGTGCTCCTGCCAACTCGCCTACCATTATGTCTGTGGCCTCTCTTGATGCCAATCTGAAGCCTTCTTCTTTTTCGAATGTGGGCAAGATAGAGATTGCAGCACCAGGCCGGGATGTTTTCTCTTCATGGCCTCGTCCACGCAAGTATAATACCATCAGCGGCACCAGTATGGCCACTCCGCATGTATCGGGTTGTGCCGCACTGTGGGCCGAAACCTCACCTAACCTGCGCGGCATTCAGTTGTGGCGGAAATTACAGGCAACAGCCCAAAAGCTGCCATTCCCCACTTCACGCGTTGGCGCAGGATTGGTGCAGGCGCCACAATAATAAGTAAAGCAAGCTTTACCTTTATACCCACTGGCAGGCTTGCCGGCCGGTGGGTATATTACCATTTAAGATAATTATATGAGCAATACAAAAAAATGGATTGTAACGGCAACTGATAAAAACACATTGGGTGATATGAAGAAGACGTTAACGGAAAACGGCTTCGTTGTGGATCAGGTGATGGAAGAGATCGGTTGTATAACCGGATCAGCGAACGAAGATGTTGCCAAAAAACTTCGAACAATTCCTGGCGTTGGCGATGTTTCGCCGGATGGAGAAATTGGTATTGGGCCGCCAGATGCCCCAACCACATGGTAATAGGAAAGGCCGTTCCGATTGAATTGGGACGGCCTTTCTTTTTACAAAAAAGCCGCTATTCTCATTTTCCTTATTTTCGATGTACAAAATCTACATCGATCATGCGCAAATTCCTGCTCCTGTTATTGTTGGTGACCATCAGCCAACGCATTTTCAGCCAAACACCGGCCTTTATTACCGATAGCCTGGATAATTACATTCGCCAGGGTATGAAAGACTGGAACGTACCGGGGTTAGCTATTGTAATTGTAAAAGATGGACAGGTTGCTTTTATGAGGGGCTATGGGGTTACAGATACAGCTACGCACCAACCTGTAGATGAAAACACGTTGTTTATGATTGCCAGCAATAGCAAATTGTTTACCGGCACCGCGCTTAGCCAGCTGCAATACAACAAAAAGCTTTCGCTGGATGATAAATTCACCCAATACTATCCCGGGTTTACCTTATACGAACCCACTACCAGCAGTTTGTTAACCATCCGCGATCTGCTTAGCCATCGCATTGGCACCAAAACCTTTCAGGGCGATTTTACCTTTTGGAACAGCCAGCTTACATCACAACAGATCATGCAAAAAATGAAGCTGCTGAAACCTGAGGCCGGTTTTCGTAACCACTACGGGTATTGCAACAGTTGCTTTTTAGCAGCAGGTGAAGTAATTCCAAAAGTAACCGGTAAGTCGTGGCAGCGATATATACAGGATAGCATACTAACGCCCCTGCAAATGACACATACGTATACCAGCATCCACAACCTGACTGATACCCGCCTGCTGTCAAAAGCTTATACCACCAGTTTTACCGGCACACTGAAGCAGGTACCCTGGGACAACTGGGACAACCTGGCCCCTGCCGCGGCTATCATCAGCAGTGTAAGCGATATGTCTCATTGGTTATTGTTTCAACTGGATAGTGGTCGCTATGACGGAAAACGTATAATGCCTTTCAGCATACTGCAAACAACCCGCGATATCAATACCCCCATTTCAAGCCGTAAAGCATCTACGGTGCCTACCCACATGGTGGGTTACGGGGCAGGCGTTTTAGTGGGCGATTACAACGGCCGCCAGGTGTACTGGCATACAGGCGGTGCCGCCGGTATGGTAAGCGTTGTATGTTTTGTTCCCGAAGAAAAGCTGGGCATGGCCGTGCTTACCAACAACGATAACCAGAGTTTGTATGGCGCCTTGCGCACCCAGGTGCTGGATGCCTATATGGGTATGCCTTACCAGAACAGAAGTAAAAAATCCCTGGCCGATTTTAATGCTACCATGGCCGATACATTAAAAACCATTCACAGCTGGCAGGACCGGGTAAAAGGTACAGCGCCATCATTGCCGCTATCGGCTTATGTGGGCCATTATACAAACACGCTGTATGGTTCGCTGGATATAAAACCGGCGGCTGATAACAAGAATTTACAGGTAAAATTCAACAGCCATGAAAATTTAACCGCTACCCTTTCGTACATGGATTCCAATGAATGGATGCTGCAATATGACAATATCGAGTACGGCATCTTCAATATTCAATTCAAAATAAGTAACAATAAAGTAATCTCCATCGAAACCAAACAAAGCGATTTTGTGGAAGAAGATCCTTATGTTTTTGTGAAGCAACAAGGTAAGTAGGTATATTCAAACAACTAAGAGCCCTTCAGGTCATTGATCTGAAGGGTTTTTTATTGGTAAGTTGTTTGCCTCTTCAAATTCCTTCAAGCAGGTTGGGCAAAGACAATTTTCATAATTCTCTTTTAAATAGGCTAACTGCTGCATTGACACCTGAATATTCTCACACCAACAGCCTCTTGACTAGTTTTGACAATTAAATGCCGTTTCACATTTTGAACACTTCTTTATCATTATTACTATTTTTTGTAATTGCCATCACTGATAATACCGGTACAGTTCTGAAAAGAGGTGATTGCTGAAAGATCTGCAGAAGCCGTCCCTCCTATGCTATTTCGAGTACAAGATCCTTGCTGTATTGCATAAAAATACCTGCGCAATCCCTGATTATATCCCGGCATTGATAAATAATTCCGGTTTTAAACCCTGGGTTTTTAGGGAAATAGGCTCTTATTAAATTATAGCTTACCTGTACAAATTTCACCTGCAACAGGTCAAAACTTTGCCGCTCAACAAAACCCGTTGCCGGGTCAAAGGCCTGCCAGTACCACCCGGCCTTGTATCGCCAGCCTTCGCCCTGCCACCACAGCGTACTGTCAATGATACTGCAGGAAGAAGATGAACCCATCTTCAGATCGGCATAATTATCTGCAACACCAGATAACAGCAGCTCCGACACCGTAGGCGTAAAGTAGTCATATTGCAGTCCTTTAATAGTTATATGATCGCAGTGGTCAACGGCAGTTTCAATCATTTTACCGTGCAAAATAATGTTTGCCGCGCCTGATTGCAACGACACATATGATGAGTTCCTTATATAGATGGCAACGGATTTATCTTTATAAGGCAAATCATTCGTATTGGAAATATGCCATTGGGTTTTATAAGCGCTGTCGGGGTAAAAATGATAGGTACCTTTTTCAAACTTAAGCTGGATCGGCAAGG
>CBIMFG010000459.1:0-4836 GCA_966243125.1 uncultured Niastella sp. | reverse complement strand
TGACCCCAATTTGGTGGAATAAATAATTCAAGAGTTCTTGTACATTACAAGTAGGTTTTAAGTGTAACAAAAGAGGGCATTTCTATGCCCTCTTTTACTAAGTATTCAAAGAAAAGAGTCACATGAAAAAATTGGTCGTTGTTTTAATCTGTCTCGTTCAATATATAATGGCCTGTGCGCAACACGATGTGGTGAAAGATGGTGAAGCCAGTGACTACAACTTAAATAAACCGGAACGCGAAGAATGGTTGCGCAATGCAGCGGGCGGTTTATTTATTCATTTTAGTGTAGATGCGCAGCTCGGTATTGTGATCAGTCATTCACTGGTAGGCGCCTCTGACGATTATGTGAATCGCTTTTATAACGAGCTGCCAAAAACATTCAATCCTGCCCGGTTCAACCCCGAAGAAATTGCTACCCTGGCCAAGCTGGCCGGCATGAAGTATATCATGTTCACTACCAAACACCATTCGGGGTTTTGTATGTGGAATACCAAAACAACCGGTTTCAACATCATGAATACGCCCTACCATAAAGACCTGTTGAAAGAATTTGTGGAAGCTACGCGTAAGGCTGGTTTGCAGGTAGGATTTTATTTCTCCCCTGAAGATTTTAGTTTTCTGCATACCCATAACATGCTCATCAGTCGCGATAATGTAGTTATGAATGAAGCGGTAAAGAAAGAATTTGATGAGTTTACCCGTACCCAATGCGAAGAGTTGATGACCAATTATGGTAAAATAGATCTGTTGTTTATTGATGGCGAACCAAAAGAAGTAGTGAAAGCCACCTGCTGGAAACTGCAACCGGATATTCTGATAACAAGAGGTGCCTTAAAAACAACCGAGCAAATGTTGCCAGGTGTTACCATTCAACAACCCTGGCTCTCGTGCATTACCATTGGTACTGCCTGGCAGTTTCAACCAACCAATGAAAGATACAAATCAGGCACTACGTTAATTGAATTATTGATTGAAGCCAGAAGCAAAGGCGGTTCGTTGTTGCTGAATACCGGTCCCAAACCCAATGGGGAGCTGGTAGCGGATCAGGAAGACAGGTTGCGCGAACTGGCAGCCTGGTATTTTATCAACCGCGAAGCGGTTGATAGTGTACACCCCTGGGTTATTAGCCAGGAAAAGAATATCTGGTTTACTACCTCGGCGAACAAACAAACCTTGTATGCTATTGTAACCGGTTTGCCTGGTTGGGTAGAGGGGGAACAAAAAAGTTTTACGCTCCATTCGGTAAAAGCAACCGCCAATACAACCATCAGCGTGCTGGGGCAAAACGGCCTTATTCAGGAATACAAACCAGGAAAAAAGGTGGGCCCTTCCTTTAGGCAAACAGATACCGGACTGGTTATATCAGCTTTCAGGACCCAACGCATTTACGACGATCACAAATGGCCCAACCCGGTAGTTATTAAAATTGAAAATATACAACCCGCCATTGAACCCGTACAGGTGGTAACGTTAGACGCCCGTTCATCCGCAACAGCCATGGTATTATCGGGCAAAGTGCTAAACTTTAAACCTGCCACATCAATGAAGGCGCTGTTCTATTATCGACCTTATCACGGACAGATCGAAGATCTGTACACAGGGCCCTGGATAAAATCGGCTCCCATACCCATTGATAAAAATGGAAATTTTACCAGCACCATCAATGGTTTAAAGAAAGGGCAACAGTATGAATACAAGGCAGTAATTGCATACAGCGGACTTGAGTTGGATGGAGATAAAAAATTGTGGCATCCCTAAACTATGAAGTGCATACGTACATACCTGCTGGCAATAGTAGTAATTGCAATGCCATTGTTTTCATGGGCACAGCCCTTGCCTGCGCTCATTCCTTTACCAGTAACAATAACCCCTTCAACAGACATATTTATTATTAAACCCACCACGAAAATTGTGGTGAGTGATAAATCATTAATCAAAATAGCCGTTTTGCTAAATGGCTATTTGCAGGGCTATGGCGGTAAACCATTGTTAAAAACTATGGCTTCCCCCGGCAATAACTTTATTTCACTGGCCATTGATGCTATGGCTGTACCACATACAGAAGGTTACCAGCTTCAGATTGATAAAAAAGGCATCCGTTGTATTGGCCACGATGCCAGTGGCGTACTATATGGGTTGCAAACCTTACGGCAGTTATGGCAAGCCGAAAAACGCATTATCAAAGTACCTGGTTATACCATCGATGATCATCCACGTTTTGCTTATAGAGGAATGTCGCTCGATGTAAGCCGGCATTTATTTCCGGTTTCATTTATCAAAAAATATATTGACCTGCTGGCGTTGTATAAGTTCAATACTTTTCACTGGCACCTTACCGATGACCAGGGCTGGCGCATAGAAATAAAGAAATATCCAAAGCTGCAATCAGTAGCTGCCTGGCGCAAGGAAACCCTGATTGGTCATAAAAAAGAATTGCCCCATCGCTTCGATGGCAAACGGTACGGCGGTTATTATACGCATCAACAGGTAAAAGAAGTGGTGCAGTACGCTGCTGACCGGCATATAACCATCATTCCTGAAATTGAAATGCCCGGGCATGCATCCGCCGCGCTGGCGGCCTATCCCGCATTGGGTTGCACAGGCGGACCTTATACCACTGCTACTTTTTGGGGGGTGTTTGATGATGTGTATTGTGCAGGTAACGACAGCACGTTTGTGTTTTTGCAAAACGTGCTCGATGAAGTAATGGCGCTGTTCCCTTCATCCTACATTCATATTGGCGGTGATGAGTGCCCCAAAACAAAATGGAAGGTTTGTGCAAAATGCCAGCAGCGGAAACAAGCCCTGCATTTAACCGACGAACATGCGTTGCAGAGCTATTTTATTCAACGCATGGAACAATATGTAAACAGCAAAGGCCGGCACATCATTGGATGGGATGAAATACTGGAAGGTGGATTGGCGCCTAACGCCACGGTTATGAGCTGGCAGGGTGAAGAAGGCGGCAAGGCAGCCATTGCCCAACACCATCCCGTAATTATGACCCCTGAAACAAATTGCTATTTTGATTACTACCAATCGTTATACAACGAAGAACCACTGGCCGCAGGCGGTTTTACGCCTTTGCAAAAAGTATATGGGTACGAACCCCTTGCTGGTAGTGCAGACAATACAACCACCCATTATTTGGAAGGGGTAGAAGGGCAGGCCTGGAGCGAGTATTACACCAATGAAGCGCAGGCTGGGTACATGATCTTTCCGCGCGCATTGGCGCTGGCTGAACTGGCGTGGACGCCCAAACCACAACGCAACTATGATAATTTTCTGAACCGGTTACGCGGCGAAGCAGGACTGCTGAAGCACGAAAAAATTAATTACGACGCGCATTTTGACGACATCAATTACACCGCGGTACCTGTGCAAAACAATGTTTTGCAAATAAATTTGCAAACTGCTGCAACCGGCAGTGAAATCAGGTATACAACCGATAATACCGTGCCTACAAAACAAAGTGCCTTATATACCAGTGCAATAGAAATTAAAAATACTTGTACAGTAAAAGCACTGCGCTTTAACAGGCAGCATCAACCTACGGGAAGATTGTTTCAACAAACATTTCGGGTACATAAAGCAGTGGGCGCTGCCGTAACTTTGCAAAACAAACCCATCGACCGGTTCAACCCCGGTAGTACAGTCCTCGTAAATGGATTGTTTGGCAGCAACCGGTATAACGATAATCAATGGCTGGGTTTTAGTGGTACCGATCTGCAGGCCGTAATTGACCTGGGCAAGGCCCAAACTGTGCAACGGCTGGCGTTGGAGGTTTTGAATTATCACTGGCAACGCATGTGGGCGCCGGTTACCCTGCAGTTGCTGGCATCAATAGATGGCGACCATTATACAGAATTGTACCGGCAGGATTCATTTCCTGTAAATGGCATCAATAAACTGGATGTGCCTGTAACACCGGTACGGGCGCAATACATAAAAGTGATTGGCACCAACAAGGGCGTGATACCCGAAGGTGAATACGGCGCAGGTGGTAATGCGCTGTTGCTAATTGATGAGGTGATCGTTGAATAGTAGCTGAAATTGAAGACTTGGCGCTGGAAATTCAATATTCAAAATTTAATATTCATTATTATAAGATGTCCATACTAATCGTATTGCTTTGCATTGTCATACTCATTCTGCTGATAACCTGGGGAAAGCTGAATGCTTTTCTGGCGTTTCTGATCATCTCCATATTAGCAGGGTTGTTATTAAAACTGCCTGCAGAAAAAATTATGTTGGCAGTGCAGGAGGGCATAGGCGATACATTGGGTTCATTGGTAAGTATTATTTGTTTGGGCGCCATGCTGGGTAAACTGGTAGCAGAAAGCGGCGCTGCACAAAAGATTGCTACCGTGCTGATGGATGCATTTGGCGCCCGCTACCTGCAATGGGCATTAATGATCACGGGTTTTATTATTGGTATTCCTTTGTTTTATGGAGTAGGATTTGTGTTGATGGTACCGTTGATCTTTTCTGTCGTATACCAGTATAAATTACCCGCCGTATATATTGGCCTGCCTATGTTAGCGGCCTTGTCGGTAACACATGGTTTTCTGCCACCGCATCCATCACCCACCGCGCTGGTAACACAATTCGGGGCCAGCATGGGCATTACTTTGCTATACGGCTTACTCATTGCCATTCCAGCCATTATCATTGCCGGTCCGTTGTTTTCAAAAATTATCAGGAATATAAAGGCCCGTTTTCCGGGCTTTTTTTATTAGACCCAATAATTAATTATTTTGCTGTATAGATGAGATTTTTTCAGATCATACCATTTCTTTCTTTTATATATTCCTGCCTGCCGGCTCAGACAATA
>CBIMFG010000458.1:0-4849 GCA_966243125.1 uncultured Niastella sp. | reverse complement strand
TAATGTGGTATCAGATAATACAATTACTGCTGTGGTAGCATCAGGCGCCAGTTCAGGAGCTGTAACGGTAACTACGCCTGGCGGACCCAATACCTTAGAGGGGTTTACTTATGTAGCACCCGATCTGGGACCACATATCAGTTCGTTTACACCTGGCAGCGCGTCACCGCGAACAGCCATCACAATAAAAGGGACCAATTTTACCGGCGCCACACAAGTAAGTTTTGGCGGTACGCCGGCCAGTTCATTTAGTGTGGTGTCAGATACGGAGATCTCTGCAATCGTAATGTCTGGTTCAACAGGCGCAGTGAAAGTAACCACTCCTGGCGGAGTAGATTCACTGAATGGGTTTACTTATATCCCGGGACCGCCTGAAATCACGTCAACCGGGTCTTTGTGGACTGTATGGGGCGGAACAATAACCATTACCGGTAACTTTTTTACCGGGGCTACAGCTGTTTTATTAGGGGGCAATGGCGACACGCCGGCCGCTTCTTTTACGGTTGTTTCCGATAACCAGATCCAGGTTGTTATTGCCAGAGGTACGCAGAGTGGCTTAGTAAAAATAATAACTCCTGCAGGATCGATTCTCGCGCAAAATTTGCAGGTTATTATCCTGCCTGTACCACATATTGACTCATTCACCCCTACCAGTGGTAGCGCTGGTACAGAGGTAACCATGAAAGGATATAATTTTACAGATACCAAGGCTGTGAGTTTTGGTGGAACTGCAGCGACTTCCTATACGGTAGTGAGCGATACAGAATTACGGGCAGTGGTTGGGGCAGGTTCAACCGGGCAGGTGCTTGTTGAAAACACAACTGGCTCAGGTTTTACAGGTTCCTTTACTTACACTGCGTCAACGCCAATACCGAATATTACCTCGTTTACACCTGTTAGTGGAACCACAGGTACTACAGTTACCATTAAGGGAAATTATTTCACAGGTGCTACAAGCGTAACTATTGGGGGAGTAGCTGCTTCATCTTTTAGTGTGGTATCAGATAATACAATCACTGCTGTGGTAGCATCGGGCGCCAGTTCAGGAGCTGTAACGGTAACAACGCCTGGCGGACCTTACTCTTTAGATGGGTTTACTTATGTAGCTCCTGATGTAAAACCTCATATCAGTTCGTTTACGCCCGGCAGTGCATCGCCGCGAACAGCCATCACAATAAAAGGGACCAATTTTACCGGTGCCACGCAGGTAAGTTTTGGCGGTACACCAGCCAGTTCGTTTAGTGTGGTGTCAGATACTGAGATCTCCGCAGTTGTATTTTCCGGTTCAACCGGCGCAGTAAAAGTAACCACTCCCGGTGGAGTAGATTCGCTGAATGGGTTTACTTATATTCTGGGGCCGCCTGAAATTACTTCACCCAGATTTTTGGAAACTGCCTGGGAAGCGACTATTACCATAAATGGTAACTTTTTTACCGGTGCTACATCGGTATCCATAGGGCCAAATGCCGAAACGCCGGTTACTTCCTTCACAGTTGTTTCCGATAATCAGATAAAAGCAGTTATAGCCAAAGGCACTACATCGGGCTGGGTAAAAATAACAACCCCTGCAGGATCAACCACATATGATATGATGAGTATATCAATAATGGCTGTACCTCACATTGATTCATTTGCCCCCACCAGCGGTACTGCAGGCACAGAGGTGACCTTCAAAGGTTACAATTTTACTGGGTCCAAAGGGGTAAGTTTTGGTGGAACGCCGGCGGCTTCCTTTACGATAGAAAGCGATACAATAATGCGGGCTGTGGTTGGAATGGGTTCCACAGGGCAGATTCGTATTGATAAAAGTTATTTCTGGACAGTCAAGGATTCCTTTACCTATGTAACGGTAGTCGCCGAGCCTGTTATTACAAGTTTTAATCCTGGCTATGGAACCGCAGGAACTATGGTTACCCTCACGGGAAAAAATTTCACCGGCGTTACGGGCGTAGTTTTTGGTGCAATGCCGGTTTCATCGTTTACCGTGGAATCTGATTCGGTTATCAAGGCCGTGATAGCAGCAGGTTCTGGCAGTAAGATAAGCGTCACTACTAAGGATCAAATCGTTTCGATCAATGGATTTACTTATATTTCTCCCGAACAGTACCCGCATATCACTTCCTTTACACCAAACAGTGGTACCGCCGGTACAACCATTACTATAAAAGGTTATAGTTTTACCAGTACCACATCGGTTGTCATTGGCGGTAAAATGGCTTATTCGTATACTGTTGTTTCCGATACCCTCATTGAAGCAGTAATAGGAGCAGGGGCTACTTCCGGTTCAATAATCGTCTCCACTAAGGTAGGATACGTTGAGGTCATTGGATTTACTTATGTGATGCCCCCTCAGTCACCGCAAATCAGTTCCTTTACGCCAACAAGTGGCGCTACCGGTACAACCTTAATTATAAAAGGTTCAAATTTTGCAGGTGCAACCGCAGTTAACATTGGTGGTACCGCAGCTTCATCGTTTACCGTTATCTCCGATTCCATCGTCAATGCAGTAGTAGCGGCAGGGGCTTCTTCCGGTTCTGTAACCGTAACCACCGCGGGTGGTAACACCTCGCTCAGTGGGTTTACGTATATTACAGTTCCACCAGTAGTACCTCCGGTAACTTTAATACCAACAATTACCTCCTTTACCCCAACCAGCGGTACAGAAGGAACTGTAGTGATTATTAAAGGATCCAATTTTACCAACGCAACAGCGGTTAGCTTTGGCGGCACACCCGCTGCTTCGTTTACGGTAACCGACTCTGTCATTACCGCACAGGTAGGTGCTGGCGCAACAGGCGTAGTGAAAGTAACCACCAACAACGGATCAGATACCATGGGTGTGTTTACCTACACCGCTAACATGATGCTTACTACTCCAAACCCGGCTACGGGTTCTGTGATGGTACAGCATCCTGTAAGTACCAATAATGCAGTGATCAAACTCGCCAACTCCATGGGGAATATTGTGCAGAATATCAAGATCGTTCCTGGCAATTCCCAAACAAGACTGGATCTTACCGGGGTAGCTCCTGGTATCTACACCATCTGGTGGGGCGATGGCACCAATGCGTTTAGCAAAACGGTTCTTATAAGATAAATCAAATTGCTTCATAATACAGCGGCCGTTCGGGTTTAACCGGAACGGCCGTTTTTTTGTGCAAAATCTGATACGCAGGATGTTATCAGACTTTTAATTAATAAGATCTGCCAGGCTGGCCTTATTTTTTATATGCCATTGGTGTTTCTTTGTTAATTTTAATTCGTTGTTAATGACCACTTAGCAACTTTTAACCAACCGGTCTGTTAATTTTACCGTTTACTCCTACCCAACAGTTTTTATTCCTACCCAACCCGTTAGCCGTTATTAATTCACCTGATATTACACGTTCTATGAATGGAGTATGTACTTTGTTGCTGTTATTGATATTGTACCCTTCATTATCGTACCCACAGTCAATAACCGATTCCACGCTGAAGGAAGCGACCCTGCCCAATTGTATTAAGTATGGGTTACAGCACCAGCCTGCCATCCGGGCTTCCCTGATCGATGAGGAGATCACCGAAACAACTATCAAGAACAAACTGGCCGATTGGTACCCTCAGCTAAACATCGCTGCTAACATTCAGCATTACCTGAAGATGCCGGTATCTCTTTTCCCCGATCAGAACAATCCGGGCGGGCCCAAACGGGAAACTATAATAGGCGTGCGAAATACCTCAACACCCCAGGTGGCTTTAACACAAACTATTTTTAACCGCGATGTGTTGCTGGCTAGCCGCACCGCACGCGATGTGCGGCTCTCCGCCCGCCAAACCACCGCCGCCAATAAAATTGATGTGGTGGCCGCCATTTCAAAAGCATTTTACGATGTGTTGCTTACCCAGGAACAAATTCAGGTATTGGATGAAACCATTACCCGGCTCGACCGCAGTTTGAAAGATGCCTATTATCAATACCAGAGTGGAGTGGTGGATAAGACGGATTATAAAAGAGCCGGCATCTCCCTCAACAATGTAAAAGCCCAGCGCAAGGGAACGCAGGAGCAATTGATTGCCCGTTATGCTTATCTGAAGCTGCAGATGGGATATCCGCCAGAGCAATCATTACAGTTGTCCTTCGATACCACCCATATGGAAGGAGAGATCGCATTGGATACGTTACAAACAATACGCTATGAAAGCCGCATCGAATTCCAGCAATTGCAAACCCAGCAGCGGTTGCTGCAGGCCAATGTAAAATACAATCAATGGAGTTTCATTCCTACGTTGTCGGCCTTTGGGTCTTATAACGTCGTTTACCAGAATGATGAATTTTCAAAATTGTTTAGTCATTCGTATCCCAATTCATTAGTTGGCGTGCAATTGGCCTGGCCGCTTTTTCAGGGTGGTAAACGCATGTGGAATATCAGGCAGGCCAACCTGCAATTGAAGCGGAATGAGGTGGAAATGACGGACCTTAAAAATAATATCAATTCCCAGTACAGCCAGGCCATAGCCACCTATAAAAGCAACCTCAGTGATTTTTATGCGCAGAAAGAAAATCTGGAACTGGCTAGTGATGTGTACAACACGCTGACCTTGCAATATAAGTCGGGTATTAAAACCTACCTCGATGTTATTATTGCCGAAACCGAACTGCGCGCTACGCAACTGAACTATTATAATTCATTATACCAGGTATTATCAAGTAAAATAGATGTTGAAAAAGCACTGGGTTCTTTAATAATTAGATAATGTGATAATGAAATACAGAGGTATTGGATGCTTTCGCCGGAGCTTCGAATTAATAGAGCTGCACGACCGTAAAGCATTATCGAATTATCACAATATCACATTAAAAAAGCGAATG
>CBIMFG010000457.1:0-4855 GCA_966243125.1 uncultured Niastella sp. | reverse complement strand
TGCTTCCAGCAAACCTTTTGGCAGGTTCGGGTATCGCCAGTAAGCTTCTTCAAAATAAGATTCCAAACCCAAAATGATTTGTTGCGCATTCGTATGAACATGCGACAATATTCCCACGGCAAGTAATACAAGCAATGTCCGCTTTTGCATAAATAACGGGTTAAATAGTAAGGATATAACTGTGCAGGATAGTGGACCCTTTCAACGGTACCGTTATACGCTACAACCGGTGTTGGGGAATACCGGTAATTATTGGTGGAGTATGACCTTAACCACGCTACTGTATAACAGCTTTTTTCAGGTAGATGCTGTTGCTTTTTTTACAGGCGGTATAAAAACAAGCTATGTGCCACATTTGCCTTTTAAATCATAAAAAGCGTTAATACCAGGATTGGTTATGCACATTCCGCGGAAGCGCATTCAGTTATTACGGCAAAGTGTCGTAGAAACACTCATAGAGGGCGAGTTTTTTTGTTAACCAGTTGATCAGTTAACGAGTTAACCAGGTCAACTGATCAACTGGTTAACTGGTCAACTATCCTTGTGTTCTTAACAAGCAAAAGCCCCACTTCACAGCGGGGCCTCTTATTACTTATTAATATTATCACCAACTACTTCACCGGCTTATAATACTGCATTGCCTCAGGCATCAACTCCTTCAGCTTTTCAATACGCGTATCTTCAGCCGGGTGCGTACTTAAAATTTGTGGAGGCGCGGCACCGCCAGATGCGGCTTTCATTCTTTCCCATAAAGGAATTGCTTCCTGTGGGTTATAACCCGCCATGGCGGCAAAGATCAAACCGTAATGGTCGGCTTCCAACTCCTGTTTACGGGAGAAAGGTAACAAAGCACCAACGTTGGAACCAATACCATAGGCGCTCATAAATATGTTTTGGGCAGCTGCGCTTTTATTGGCGATGGCCACCTGTAAAGCTTGTTGTCCAATACCAGCTACAGCCTGTTGGCTCATACGCTCGTTACCATGGTGCGCCAGGGCGTGGGCAATTTCATGACCCAATACCACCGCCAGGGCCGCTTCGTTCTGACTAATAGGCAATAAACCGGTATACACTACTATTTTACCACCAGGCATACACCAGGCGTTCACTTCTTTGGAGTCAACCAGGTTGTATTCCCATTTATAGCCTTCCAGTTCAGAGGTAAGACCTGTTTGGGTATAATATTGATTGATGGCATTGGTAAGCCTTGTACCTACCCTGCGCACCATTTCCGCATCTTTATTGGCGCCTGAGCTTACCACTTTGTTTTCAGTTAAAAACTGACTGTACTGCTGGGCAGCCATTGATTGAATATCGGCTTCATTGTAAAGGGATAATTGGCTTCTGCCCGTGATCGCATTCTGTGAGCAGGATGTTATGCCTGTTGCCACAACAGCAGCCATAATAGCCTTGTGCATGACGTGTTTCATTTCTTGGGTGTTTACTTCAGTTTAATTAAACAATCCTTATACCAACCTGGGCAACAAACTTATAAAATGAACGCATCACCATCAAATTAAGTAATTAGACAGATGTGAATTGTTTTAATGGGAATATATTACCACAAAAAAAATTGCCAATTGCACGATGCAATTGGCAACAATAAGATTAGTAAGGTAGATCAAACTATTGTCTGCGACGTCTTTCCTTGCGACGATCGCGGTATTTTAAGATAGGTACTTTGCTTTCGCTGCCACGTAACAGGCGGATAACATTCTTCTGGTGCGTTAACAACACCAATAAAGCCACCGCTATGGCAAAACCGCGGTACAAGAGCTCTTTTTCATTGAAAATAACCAGAATGAAAACGGCAAAAGCCACACTGGCTAAAATAGAACTGAGTGATACAAAACGGGTCAGGTATAACACCAGCAGAAAGATGCCTACACATAAAACGGCTACCACCGGTTGAATGGCCAGGATCATTCCAAATAAGGTGGCAACACCTTTTCCACCCCTGAAATCGGCCCAGATCGGGAAAATATGGCCCAGTACAGCCGCTAAACCCAGCCCAACCATAAAATTGGTGCGCTCCAGCTCACTTGCAGCACCCATATAATGAGGAAGCAAAATGTATAAACTGGTGGCGGCTACGCCCTTGAGCATGTCAATGATCATCACAAAAGTGCCCCAACGGGAGCCTAAAGTGCGAAAAGTATTAGTAGCACCGGCATTTCCACTGCCGTAATCACGGATATCGATTCCAAAAAAAGCTTTACTAACCCAAACAGCTGTTGGAATAGAGCCGATCAAATATGCTATTACAATGAGTAAAGCTTCTTTCATTGAATAGTTGGTTGAAGTTAGATGACGAAAATATGGAAAAAAAGTTAATTAATTGATAACTATGAGGTTCTTGACGTTATTATTTTTTAAACAATAAACACATCCAATCGCCTCTCATTTTACAATCAACAACTGATAATCCATTGTTTGCTGCAGACGTTTCAATATCGGGTCTGTCCCCGCCTAAAAGCCCGCTCATAATTACAACGCCGCCCAATATTAAATGTTGTTTAATTTGAGCCATATTTGCAATAAGTACATGTTTATTGATATTGGCTAAGATTATATCAAATTCTGTTGACATTTGTAAGGTATTTGCCTGGGAGAGCGCAATGTTCGAACAATGATTAAGTTTAATATTTTCTTCGGCATTGTTAATGCTCCATTCGTCGTTGTCGATGGCAGTAACAGAAGCAGCGCCCAGTCTTTCTGCCAATATAGCCAGTACACCTGTGCCCGTTCCAAAATCAAGCACATTTTTACCGGCAAAGGATAGCTGCTGCATATTCTCTATCATCAAATGCGTGGTAGCATGGTGGCCGGTGCCAAAACTCATTTTAGGCGTAATGATTATTTCATGCTGCACCTTTTGTAAAGGCTCATGAAAATGGGCCCGTATACCGCAGAACTCACCAATAATAACCGGTTGAAAATTCTGCTCCCACTCTGCATTCCAGTTACGGGGTGCAATAATCTCTTTGGTAATGGTGGCTTCAGTACCTGCTGTAAGACTATAAGTGTCGGTTTCGTTGTACTGGTCTTCAGGGATGTAAGCAGAAATATAATTAAGCCCTTCTTCAAATCCTTCAAAACCCAGTTCGCTTAATTGTGCTACCAGTATTTCCTGTTGTTCTTTTGTTACTGGTTGAAATTTGATATGGATATAGTTTTGCATGCAGTTGTATAGTTAACAGGTTGACAAGTTAACGTGTTAACATGTTAACTTGTCAACTAATAAAAAAAGGCCCGTAAATTTCATACAGGCCTTTTTTAATTCTATAAGCTATAAAAAAATACTAAGCTGGATTTTCCGGACGCTTGCCTTCAGGCTTCGGCATCAGGATCTTACGGCTCAGTTTAAACTTACCGGTTTTTTGGTCAATACCGATCAGTTTTACTTTTACCACATCGCCTTCTTTCAGCACACCTTCCATGGTTTCCAAACGCTTCCAGCTGATCTCACTGATGTGTAACAAACCTTGTTTGCCAGGTAAGAATTCAACGAATGCGCCAAATTCTTTAATGCCTTTAACGGTGGCTTCATATACTGAACCAATTTCAGGAACAGCAACGATACCCTTGATCCAGGAAACAGCTTTATCCAAACCTTCTTTGGCCGGGCTAAAGATGCTCACTTCACCATAGTTACCAACTTCTTCAATGTTGATGGTAGCGCCGGTTTCGCGTTGAATTTCCTGAATGATCTTGCCCTGGGGCCCGATCACCGCACCAATGAATTCTTTGTCGATAAACAGTTTTTCCATTCTTGGTGCATGTGGTTTAACCTCAGTACGGGCTGCAGGTGTGCACTCATACATGGCATCCAGAATGTGCAAACGGCCTTTGCGGGCCTGCTCCAGCGCTTCGCGCATGGTGCTCATTGCCAAACCGTCGATCTTTATATCCATTTGTACACCGCAAATACCATCGCGGGTACCAGTTACTTTAAAGTCCATATCACCCAGGTGATCTTCATCACCAAGGATGTCGGTAAGAATGGCATATTTACCATCAGATCCGCGGGTGATCAATCCCATAGCCACGCCACTTACGTGTTTAGGGAAGGGAACGCCTGCATCCATCAACGCCAGTGAACCAGCGCACACCGTAGCCATTGATGAAGAACCATTTGATTCCAGGATATCACTTACAATACGTACAGTGTAAGGATATTCGTTGCCCGGCATCATTTTTTTCAGCGAACGCATGGCCAGGTTACCGTGACCAACTTCGCGACGGCCGGGAGCGCGCATCATTTTCACTTCACCGGTTGAAAATGGCGGGAAGTTATAGTGTAAAATGAATTTGGTATAATCAGATGTGGCGGCGCTTTCAATCAGCAACTCATCTAAAGGCGTACCTAAAGTAACAGTTGTGAGTGATTGCGTTTCACCACGGGTAAACAGGGCTGAACCGTGGGGAGAAGGAAGTATATCTATCTCCATGTTCAACGGACGAACCTGGTCAAGCTGGCGGCCATCGAGGCGGATACGATCGTCGAGGATCATATTACGCACCACTTCCCATTGCAGGTCGTCGTAGTATTTTTTAGCTTGTTTCTTCACGGTGTCATCCACTTCTTCGCCCAGGCTGGCAATCAGTTCTTCTTTCAGTGTATCGTAAGCTTCACTTCTGTCGTGTTTGGCAGAAGCAGAGCGGCTGATCTGATAGATTTTTTCCTTCGCAAATTCAGCCACTTTTTGTTGCAGCTCGGTATTTACTTCAGGTTTGGTATAATCTCTTTTAGCAGCATCACCAACAACTTTAGCACGCAGTTCTTTCTGCGCGTTAATTTGCTGACGAATGGCTTCGTGCGCAATTTCCAGGGCTTTCACCAGGTCTTCCTCAG
>CBIMFG010000456.1:0-4856 GCA_966243125.1 uncultured Niastella sp. | reverse complement strand
GCTTGCCGCCTGTTGCGCCGCTATTCGACCGGAATACAGGGCATTGCCAATTCCTTCGCCAGTAAACGGATCGATCAAATACGCAGCATCGCCCGTTAACATATATCGTTCACCTGAGAGTACCCGCTTTTTACTACCCAACGGCAACCCATATCCCTCTATACCGCTGGCAAGGGTAGCGTCTTTGAAACGTTCTTTCATTACGGGATCATTGGCTACAATTTCCTGCAAGGCCTTTTTCAGGTTCAACTTTCTTTTTCGCACCACACTGCTCAAAATGCTGATGCCTACATTGGCTTCGCCATTGGGCAAAGGAAAGATCCAGAAATAACCGGGCAACAAAGAACGCAGAAAATGCAATTCTATAAACCCATCAGCATGTAAACCGCTAACACCTTTGTAATAAGCCCTGATGCCGGCGCAATAATGGTGCGGTTCCATATGTATACCTGCCACTTCTTTGGTAAAGGCTGAATGCGCGCCATTAGCGACAATTACGAGTTTTGCTTTCACGGAAAAATCACCAGTTGCATTGGTTAGCAGGTAACCATCTTCCTGCATTGTAAAATTATCTATGGATTGTCCCTCAAACAATTGAATAGCCGGACAACGTTTCAATTCTGTTACGAGGAAATTATCGAAGTTCATCCGTTTGCAAACGAAGCCGGCAGGGATACCGGTTTTAGCCTGCGGATTATAATCGGGCTGATAAGCTATATTAAGTGAATCGCGGCTGGGCGCGGTAAAGGTAACACCCCAGCTATCTTCCTTTTCTACCAACTCACACAGGCGTTCGCCAATGCTTTTATCGATCCGGTTCAAAGCCGTCAACACTTTTCCACTCAGCCCATCACCACAGATCTTATCGCGCGGGAAAACCGCTTTATCAACCACTACACAGGGAATATTGAGCTGTTGCAGTTGCAATGCGGCCGCTGCACCCGCCGGCCCGGCGCCAATAATGCAAACATCTGTTGCTATCATACGCCGGAAGGTAAGGAATAAGGTTGAAAGTTTAAGGTTTAAGGTTTAAGGTGGTTGCCGATAGTTGAGGTTTACTATTAATTTTTAACTTCAAAATTCAACGACCTTAAACCTTATACTTTATACCTTAAACCTACTAACTGTTCCTCTTCCTGTAATGCTGCGGCGACACTCCCATTAACCGCGTGAACATCCGGGAGAAATAATAGGGATCATCGATGCCCAGCTGACTGGCAATATGCCGCACGTTCATATCGGTGAACAGCAGGTATTGACAAGCCTTCTGAATTTTGAGGTGATTGAAATACTGGATGGGCGCATGGCCGGTTTTTTTGCGGAACAAAGCGGAGAAATGTGCTACAGAGAATTTTGAAAAAGCGGCCAGTTCATTCAGGCCGATGTTGGTGTGCAGCTTTTTCTGCATCAGGGTAATGGCGCGGTCTACAATGTCTTCATCTTTCTTGTTCTCAAAATAATTGAATTTTTCTTCGTACAACAGGGAAGAAAGAAAATGAGAGAACACCATATTGGCATAACGCAGGTTGGCGGCGCTGTACCCTTTTTCGAGGTTGGCATAGATCTCCTCAAATAACCGGATGCGGTTTTGATTAAACGTCAAATGCGCCTGCCCCTTTTTGGATTGCTTTTGCATATGGTCAACAAAAGCACTGGCAGCCTCCCCTTTAAAATGGATCCAGTAAATGCTCCAGGGATCGTTTTCGTTGGCGCCATACCGGTGCGGCGTATTGGCTGCAATTGAAATAAGCCCCGAAGGGCCTATTTCATGTTTCTTTTTATTGATCTCGATCCAGCCCTTCCCTTCCACGCAATAAATAAGGATGCATTGATCAACTCCTTTTTTTCTTTCGAGGTAATGGAACTGAGCCCGGGGGTAATACCCTATGTCGGTTACATACAACGACCTGGTCAACTTATCGGTGGCCAGAAAATGAGAGATCACTTTTTTGGGTAGAACGATCAATCGCTGACCTTCAAACCCTTCCTGTTTGCGGAAAGTGGTAGTCATGGATGGGTGTTATTATATGGCTCAACCTTTAGCACGGCCTTGTCATTTCCCAAATCTACCTTTTTAAATTCTATTTTGATCTCCTTCGTTTCGCCCGGCATTAAGGAGAAATAATTATCATTCATAATAGAGGGCAGGATCTGCTCTCCACTACCGGCCTTTACTGCCTGCACGCGAATGCCAAAGGCAATGGTTTTTGAACCCGCGGGGTTAGTAATGGTTGAGGTGAGATAATACGTTCCTTCTTTTTCCTTTATTACCGGGGTGGTTGTTTTCAAATATACGTTGGGCAGACTATTCAACGCCGTGAAGTTTTGGCGTTCATTACCACGCCAATAAAAATTATCTGACACAGTTACATTGGCGGCGTTTTTCAGCTGCAGCCTGATAAAATGTACATCGCTCAGGCCTTTGCTTTTCACATTGCCCTCATACACTTTAAAATCATACAGCGAATAACCCCACCAGGAGCCGCGTTCAACACCCTGCATGCGTACATAGCGGGCCGGCTCTTCCGTAAAGGTGATCTCCTGTGCCCCAACATGTCCGTCTACAGTGCTGTACACATCTTTCCAGGTTTGCGCGTCGTTCGATACCTGTATTTTATAAGCTTTTCCATAAGCATCTTCCCAAACCAGGCCCACGCCGGTTACCATCTTTTGTTCACCCAAATCAACATAGATCCATTCGTTATCGCCGCCTTTGCTTGCCCACCGGGTGCCATTATCGCCGTCGGTTATAAGTTCAGGTTGCCCATAGCTGGTAGATGAAGCCACCGCTTTATGATGCAGGGCCAGGTTGTTTTGCTGTTGGTTAAAAGGTATATAAAAACAATGGGTGGCGCTGTTGGCCGGCGCGTCGATGGTTGTAGCAGCAGTATATCCTTCTACCTGTTTACCATCCATATTGTATACTTCTGCCCTGGCCACCAGTCCGTTAAAATCTTTGCCGGTAGTATTGATCACTTTTACCGAATTGGTTACCGGGTTCCATTGTGCGTGCAATGGCTCGCAGGCTTTGCGGGCGCCCCAATAGGCGCCGGTACAATCATAATAGTAATCATAAGTTTGCCAAATAAGCGATGGATAAGCGCTCTGGCTCATCCAGGTCATAATGCCACTGGCATCTTCCCACATATGATCCTGCCAGCCTTCATACATGGCCTTGTTGCTTTCTACATTCAGGAATTGCGCCTTACGGCAGAAATCTTCAATACCGGCGGGTTTGCCGTATCTGTCGGTTATTGACTTTTCATACGCATCTGGCGTGGCGTTAAAAGCCAGCGGACCAAAGTAATGCAGATTCCACATATCGTTACGGGGCCACCAGTTGGCCTGCGGCATAAATTTTTGAAAGCTTTCAAAATTGGTAAACACGGCTGTTCCCAATTCGGTGCGCAGGCCCCAGCCGCGGTTACCACCCAATCCTGTTGGCCAGGCGGTAAAATAATAGCGGGGATCGAAGGCGCCCCAGGGCCCGCTGCCGGTTAAATTCTCGGCATGTGAATTGGGTTGGTAGAACCTTTCACCGCCATCAAATACAGTGAGGTTTTCTTTTAACCAGGCGCTGAGCGGCCGTTCGGGCCAGCCTTCATTTTCGGCGCACCATACTGCTATGGCAGGATGGTTGCGGAAGCGTTTGATCTTCTCGATCACATTGGCGTTAAAGACGTTTATGTCGCGCGGCAGGTTGGGATTGGCATTCAGCCAGAAATCGTCCCAGATCATAATGCCGTATTTGTCGCAGGCATCGTAAAACTCTTCATCGGTGGTAGAACCGATCCAGTTGCGGATGATATTAAAGTTCATTTCTTTGTGCAACCGTACGCGAATGTCATAAGCCTCGCCCCTGCAACGCAGCATGTATTCGCTCATACCCCAGTTACCACCTTTCAGGAACACACGGCTGCCATTGATAAATACATGCAATACATTACCAACCGTATCGTACGTATATTTCTTAACCCCGAATTTTGTTTCGCTGGCGTCTGATTCCTTCCCGTTCAATTCAAAACGCAGGTTGCAGGCATACAAATTGGGTTCGCCCATGCCATTGGGCCACCACAAACGCGGACTGTTGATCACCAACTGCGGAAAGTGGGCCGCATCCAGCTTCACTTCTTCTTTGCTATTAGCGCCAATAAATACTTTTTGTTCGAAAGATATGTTACCGGGCTGTATCATTCCTTTCAACATGCCCTGCACCGGCTGTTCTTCATGATTATACAGCTCTACCGCTACCAACAGATCGGCGCGGGCATTGCTGGGCATGCTGGTACGCACCCAGGGATCTTTTATGGTAACCGTACCGGTATTGCTTAAATAAATATGATCGGTAATCCCCATGTTCAAACCGGGTACATACGGCATCCAGTCCCACCCGGCGCTACTCACATACGTGGGGCTTGCCACATTCGACATGGGTGGTTGCGGCCAGTATACCAATATGGCCAGCACATTGGGTGCATCTTTATGTAAGATGCTTGTGATATCAAACTGACCGCGGTGCATAAACCCATCCAGCGAACCCAGGCGTTGCCCGTTTAAATACAGATCCGCTTTGCGGTTAATGCCTTTACAGTTGAGCCAGATCTTTTCTTTGGTAAAATTTTCCGGCACCTTCAATACGGTGCGGTACCAGAAATTGCGATCATACTTTGCCTTGTTTACCTGCTGAATATTATCGCCGAAGTTGGGATCTTTTTCCAGTCCGGCCGCTACATACGAAGCGAACACAGTACCGGGTACTACGGCGGTTACCCAATCACGGGTGGACAGATCAGGCGAACAAATAGCTGTAACGGATTCCTTTACTTCAACCTGCGGTCTGATCTTCCACTCCTGGG
>CBIMFG010000455.1:0-4863 GCA_966243125.1 uncultured Niastella sp. | reverse complement strand
CGAGCCCTGGTTCTGGTTTGTGATCACCTGTATTACCAGTATGCTGCCCATATTGGGGGCAGCCATTGCCTATGTGCCCATTTCCCTGTTGTTTTTTGCCGCTGGCCACAACACCAAAGGCATTCTAATGCTTTTATACGGCTTTGGCATTATTGGAACGGTTGATAACCTGTTCCGTTTTGTGATCCTGAAACGTATTGGTGATGTACATCCGCTGATCACCGGTTTTGGCGTTATTATCGGGGTAGGGCTGTTTGGATTTATCGGCCTTATCTTCGGACCCATTCTCATCTCACTTTTCCTCGTACTGATAAAAATTTACGCAAACGAGTTCAATATTGAAAAAAGAGACCATGCCGGCCCTCAATGATCTGTGATCCACATAGTTACTTATAACTACGTAGTTTTACTTAGTAATCGCTACACCAATCTGCATAGCTCAGAAAATATTTCGGAAAACACGGCATTTTCAGCTAAATCGACGAAAATAATTTTCGCAAACCTTCGTTAAAGGGCGTAAATCATGAGAAAAAAATAGTTGTTAATCGTTTAGAAGTACAAAATTCCTATGAAGCGGACATATAAGAAAATGTCATTGAGTGTGCTGGTGTGCTTTTTGGCAGTATCACCAGTTGTGAAATCCGGCGCGATAGAAGCGGCAAAGGAGCCTGTAATAGTAAATTCAATCAATCCCGTCCCTGTTATTAAAAAGGTGAAGGTGATGGCAAAAACGGCAGCCCAAAAGCTAACCGCCGAAGCCCTGGACCTGTACAATCAAATGGACCTGGGAAGCTATGGTTTGTCAACATCAGCTTTTGAATATGCACTGAAGGGTTATAAATTCCTGGTGGAATCTGGAAAGGTGGTGAAGAATGAAGTGCTTTCTATTTGCGACTTCAGTCAATCGTCGCGCAGAAAAAGATTCTATGTAATTGATATGGCCGAGAAAAAAGTGCTGATCAACACCTTTGTGGCCCATGGCCGCAATTCAGGTGGCGAATATGCCCGGTCGTTCTCCAATAGTCCCGAATCGCACAAAAGCAGTCTTGGTTTTTATGTTACCAGCAATACCTATTATGGTAGCCACGGACTTTCTTTAAAAATTGAAGGGCTGGAAAAAAATATCAACGACAAAGCCGACAAACGCAACATCGTAATTCATGGTTCCTATTATGTAGGCGAAGATTATTTAAGCCGCGCTGCCATGAATGGCCGCAGTTATGGCTGCCCCGCGTTGCCAGCTGATGAAACTGATAAAGTAATTGAAACAATAAAGGATGGTACCTGCTTATTTATTTATCATCCTACTAAAAGTTATATCCAGAAGTCTAAAGTGTTGAATGGTTAAAGAGGAAACATTATGAAGAAAAAAGCCCCCCGATTATCGAGGGGCTTTTCTTTTTGCCCTGAGCGAAGCCGAAGGGTTATGATAACCAGACGGCCAGTAACTGGCATAAACCGCCGGCCACAAAGCCCATGTATATTTCTTTTTGTGTATGGTCTGAAACGATGAGGCGTGAGGTACATACTACTCCGGCAATCAGGATGGCAATAGAGAAATAAACGCCGGTAACATCCTGTTGGTTAAATGCCTGTAGTAAGAAAAAGACCGCCATTCCGCCTACGCCAATGGCATGCATGCTCACCTTTGCGATTATATTCAAAAACCAGGCGGCACAAATACCTAAAAATGCCCCCAGGAGAAAATTTACAAACGCCTCAGGATTATCTTTCTGATTATGCACCACATACCAGCTCCAAAAGTAAAAGATCATGGCAGCGGCATAAGGAATTATTCTTTCTTTCTGCGTGCGCAGCTGCATAGATTTTATCAGCTTCAACGCCCACATTAAAAACACCGCTATCCCCGGAATGAGGGCCATATTAAAAACAACGAAAATAAGGCGGAACAACCTGGATCTAAAATTCACGCCTGCAAACGCGTAGGGATCAATAAACAATAAGTAAGCGGTTACATACGCCGGAATAAACAACGGATGAAAAATATAGGAAAAGAAATTCGCCAATACCCTGATGGGCGCTGGTTGTTGGGAAGGTACAGCAGTAACCGGTGTTGTTGACATAAAAAATTTTGCTATTACAGTTCTTTCCGTAGCCGGGCCACCGGAATGTTCAATTGTTCGCGGTACTTGGCAACGGTTCGGCGTGCAATATTATAACCTTTTTCCTGCAATAGCTCGGTGAGTTTTTCATCGCTCAACGGTTTCTTTTTGCTTTCACCTTCTATAAGGTCGCTAAGTATCTTTTTTACCTCCCGCGTTGATACTTCTTCCCCGCTATCGGTACTAAGTGATTCGCTAAAGAAGAATTTCAATCTATAGGTCCCAAACTCAGTTTGTACAAATTTGCTATTGGCCACGCGGCTTACGGTGGAGATGTCGAGCCCGGTACGTTCAGCAATATCTTTCAGGATCATGGGCTTCATGGTAGTTTCATCGCCGGTGAGGAAAAATTCCCGCTGATAGGTCATGATGGTTTCCATAACACTGCTCAGCGTATGCTGGCGTTGTTTTATGGCATCTATGAACCACTTAGCCGCATCTATCTTTTGTTTTATGAATAACACCGCTTCTTTTTGCCGCTTATCTTTCTTGCTGCCTTTGTCGTATTCCCGCAGCATATCGCGATAGCCTTCGCTGATGCGCAGGTCGGGCGCGTTTTTGGAGTTCAAAGTAAGCTCCAGCTTGCCGCCGTTATTAAATACAAAGAAGTCGGGCACTACATAGCTTTCTGCTTTGTTGATGTCGCCATGGTTACCACCCGGTTTGGGGGTCAACTTAATGATCTGGCCAATTACATCTCTCAATCCATCGTCGTCCAAATTCAACCCCCGTTGAATTTTATCGTAGTGCTTTTTGGTAAACTCGTCAAAGTAATCGGTGAGCACGTCGATGGCCTTATCTACGTTTTTGCCTTCCCGTTGATGACGGGCTAATTGCAATAACAAACATTCCTGCAGGTCGCGGGCGCATACTCCCGGTGGATCAAAATGTTGGATCATTTTGATCACCTTTTCCACTTCCTGTTCGTTGGTTTCAATATTCTGGCGGAACGCCAGGTCATCTACAATAGCGGCTGTTTCGCGGCGCAGGTAACCATCGTCATCAATACTGCCAACTATTTGTTCGGCGATCCTGCGCTCATTATCGCTCATCTTCATCATGCCCAGCTGAGCCAACAGGTGTTCATGAAAAGACGTTTCTATTCTATATGGAACAACTTTCTTGTCATCCATTTCGGGATAGTTATCATCCCGCAACTTGTAATCAGCTATTTCACCATCTTCGTCGCCTACGTATTCGCTAATGTCAATATTGTCGTATTCATCCTCACTGCCATCTACATCAAAATCCTCTTCATCGCTGCTGTCGAATTCATCCTTTACCTCATTATCATATTCGTCGTGATTTTCTTCAGAAACTTCCAAAGCGGGATTTTCTTCCAGCTCTTCTTTGATCCTTTCTTCTAAATTAGCCGTAGGCACCTGCAGCAGTTTCATGAGCTGAATCTGCTGTGGAGAAAGTTTTTGTAATAGCTTTTGCTGTAAACTTTGACTCAATGCCATGTGCGTCAATATTTTATTTCAATAGTTTCCCTGAAATTTTAACAAAAATTCGCGGCATCCACAAAAATCAGGCCGTAAATTTACAGACAAATGTAATCAACGTTGTGAAAGGATTCTATAAAATTATTGTTATTGCGGTTTTTTGTTTGCGGGCGAGTACAACTTCAGCTCAAAATCAGGTAAATATATCATTGGATAAGAGGCTATTTTCTCCCGCCAGGGTAACGGCCGTTTCTATGTATAATTTGCCGAAAAAGTTACCACCAACTGGTTTTCATGGAGTAAACCGCCCCAAAATGGCCGTTCCGCCTGTATTTCAGGCCCCATTGGTGGTGAATACTATTAGTAACAATTGTTACACGCAACAGTTTGGCTTTTTTTGTAAAAAGGAGTTGTTATTCGAAAAAGCCACTAAAGTACCTTTACGGTTTAGGTTGGGTTCGTTGGATTATGTGAATAGATTGGAAGGGAAGTAAGTTCTTTGTTCTTAGTTCTATGTTCTGAGTTCCAAGTTCAGGGTTCCAAGTTCAGAGTTGGGGCTCCTTTATCAACATTATCAACACTTTCAATGCTATCAACCTTCCACTTCCTACCACAAACGTCTCACGTTACCCCTTGTTAACATGTTAACCTGTCAACTCGTCAACTAATCATCTACTTCCTCACAATTTTATTAATCACGGCAACATCATTTTGAAACTTCTGCAACTTACTCAACGCCTCCGTAGGCGTATTTCCCTGAAAGTATTTCTGCAGCCATAACTTCGAGCTGTCTGGTTCGCGCATGGCGCGGTACTGGTCTTTTTCGGCATAGCTGGTGGCAAATACAGCCCCGGCCTCATACATCCGGCGTAAGGTTAAATACAAGGTATCGCCGGAGGTGCTGTTTATGACCAGGCTATCTACCATTTCTTTTTTGTTGCCTTTCATTTCGGCCCGGGTGAGCGCCATTTGGGTTTTCATGATCCACGAAGTGGCATCGAGGAATATAATGGAGAGGTCGTTATTCAAATAGTGGGTCTTTCTGAGGCTATCTACACGGTCCTGCACCTTTCGGGCGGAATCGCTCACGTTATCCACACCGGCGGTGGTGGTATCCTGACTTTTACAACTGGCCAATATTATTAATGCAATCAGGCCACAGAACAGGCCCGTTTTTATAGTGATAGCGGTTTGTTTCATTTTCTACTTTCGCCGGTTTAGTACAAATTTAAAAGGTGACCACTGTACAGCGATCACCTTTTAAACGCAGGCCTAATTTTAAAATTATTATCAGG
>CBIMFG010000454.1:0-4872 GCA_966243125.1 uncultured Niastella sp. | reverse complement strand
CCAGAAGTCGAGCCAGGTTGACAACTGCACGGCTATTTCTTTATTGTCAGGGTTAAATGCTCCTTTCGTTTTGTCGTCATTGTTACAACCCAGGTCAGCAATAAATGCCTGCCATTTTTCAAGTTTATCCAGGTTGGCTTCCACCACAAATTTGGGATCGTAAATGCCATCGGTCATTAACAGCAGATACGAAAAATCGTCGATCAGTTTAAAGCGGAACCGGGTGCTGAATTTATCGGAAGAAAAGATCTCCGGCATATTAATGAACCGGGTGCCGCCACCAAATTCACCTACATCGAGCCAGTTCATGAGCGTTACTTCGCTTTGGTCTTTATTGATGATGGCCATAGGGCAGTCGCCAACGCCAAAAGACAATACCGCATAACCAAACTCGTATTTTTTGAAGATGGTGAATATTAAAGTAGCGTAATAATCTTTTAACTGCGTTTCAGTTTCTTTGGCCAGGTCGGCTATTGCATTCAGTGCAAATTGCGCGGCCTTCTAGAGATTGTTATAAATAAAATGGCTCAGGTGTTTCTGAGTATCTTCACCAGTACCGTTTTTATAATTGAGTAAAATGTTGTCGAATTCTGTAAGGGTTTCGTTGCTGAAGTTCTCAGTAAAATAGGTAATTACTGCTTCGCAAGCCAGCTGCGATCCTTTTCGGGACAGCTTAGCCGAACCGGCGCCGTCTGATACGGCCACTACGCTCCAGCCTGTGCTGTCAAAATGTTTGAAGGCAAAGTCATCTTCTCTAAAGCCACCGGTATTGGCATGCGAGCGGCCGCGTTTGGATGCTACCACAATGTGTTTATCGCCCATGGGGGCGAATGCCGCCACCGTATCTTCTTTCCAGTATTTGTCTTCCTTATTGCTGGGCTCGTTCTTCCACAATGATTTTGGATCGGGGTTAATGATCAAAGAAAAGCTCTTTTCATGCAACTCCGAATTTTCCGGCTCGCCCTGAATGCGGAACCGGAGCTTCATTTTTATATCGCCACTTTGGGTGGGAATACCTTCAATGGCTTCTTTTGCATTGTCGTAATGCAAACCCGTTTGTTCGGGCCCTTCAAATTCAGAGTATATAATATCGTTCCAGCCTAATTGTATAAAATCAAGCTTTGCTTCATAGGGTTTACCTACCGTTCCATTCGGTATGCTTACCGCTTGCTGCTGTATGTCAAGAATTCTGGTTTTTAATTTCCATTTATCTGTCAGCATCTTTTGAATTTCCAGGATTTGATGAACTGCCTTATTGTTTTCTTCCTCAGCAATAAATGCATCGAATACGGAACTACGCTTTTGCGCAATCGTAATGCCATTGCTCTGGAAAAGGTGTTGTAAATATGTTTTTGTAATGCTCATATTACCCCTGCGTTCTGTTTACGTCAAAACCGCCCTCACCAACGCCATAGCGTCCCTGGTTACCACACCAGGGGCAGGTACTTACTTCTTCGCTGCCAATGCAATGAATGTTGTTGCAGCTGCAAAGGGCAAACCCTATCTGGTTGCCGCAACAAGGGCAGGTGGGGGCTCCGGCCAATTCATCGGTATGTATGCTTTGTTTTTTCGACGATTCATCACTCAGTTCAAAATAGGTATTGTCTACCTGAAAAGCGCCTACCAGCCTGTATTGCATGGTTTGCATACCGGTAAAGCCCGGCATAATTGTTTTGCGGTACTTCATCAGGTACGGACGTTTGGTGTTCTGACATTTTCCGGCCAGTACCACAAAGTTGGTATCAATGTACGATCTGTTGGCGGGCTGTTTGGTGAGATCAATTTTTGAAACGGTGTCGCCATCAACATTTGCCAGTTCAAAACCTGAGGAATTGTTTTCAACGCTGATGCTGCTGGTTTTAATTGAAGCCGTAACCCATTTAAAAAACTCCTTGTACGATTGCACGGTAGAGTTTTTAAACTGCAGTACGTTTGGTGTTAACTCGCTCAGGATAGAAACATCGGCTTCATCGCCAAATGATATAGCTACCATATTAGCCGACCGTTGCCAGTTTTGTTTCCATTCGGCAATGGCGCCTTTAGTATCATCGGTGGGTACGCCATCGGTGAACAGGAAGATGATGGGTTTCCAGTCGCCTTTTTGTTCGGTGGTTGTTTTTACTATGTTACTTCTTAATTCATACATCAGGTGCCCCAGTCCTTTACTTAAAGAGGTACCACTGCCTATAGGGAATTTGGGCGGATAAAAGGTTACCAGTTCCTGTAATGGTACTATCGTTTTGGCCTGGCCGGCAAAAACAATGATCGACACCCAAACCGTTTCAAGGGCGTAAGGGTCGGTTTTTAATTCTTTAATAATTGAGGCCAGCCCTTCTTCAACCAGTTGAATTTGCTCGCCAACCATCGACTCAGAAGTATCTATCAGGAAGTATATAGGCAACCGTCTCATAGCTATATGAATTTTGAAAGTAATAAAAACAACACCAGTAATATAACCTGGGACATATCAACTGAAATGCCCTGGCCAACTTGAAAAGGTTTTGCAAACGACCTTAAAAAGGTGAGTGCCGGATCAAAGAAATTGCTGAAAAAATTAAATACCTTTTTGTATCGTTCGTTTAGTTTGTCTTTATAGGGTAACAGCTTTGAATATAAAAACAGCCCAATTATAAAAACATCAACAATGATCGAAAATATCAATCTCATATTACAATATTAACCTCATCGGGTGGGGGCGGCAGTGCGATGGTTTCGCCTGTTCCCTGACTTTTATTACCCTGTTCTATGGTATCAGATACCCATTTAAAAAATTGTTTCAACGTTTGGCTGTCTACAGTATCCAGGTGCACTACATCATTGGTGAGTTCTTTCAATAAAGAATCATCTGCAAGAGTGCCCGCCGCACAACAAACTATGGCCCCGAAATTCAGGCTTTTTATTTTCGGGATCATTTCTCGGTACAGCATTTTGTCGTTGGGCGAACCGTCGGTAAAAAGAAACAACAATGGTTTCCAATCACCCTTTTGTGTAGCCGACCCTTTACGAACATCGGTAGTTACCTTGTCGAAAAGCAGCTCTAGCCCCTTACCTGTATGGGTGGGGCCGCTTTGCGGACAAGTTATTTCTGGTAATTGAAAAGTAGCCAGTTCTGTTAAGGGCATCATTTCTTTTACTTCCCGGTCGAATGTAATAATGCTTAACCATAAGGAATCCAATGCCTGCGGGTCCGACCGAAGTGTATTGATCATTCCGCTTAAGGCATTATTCAAAGCCTGAATGGGCTCGCCATACATGGAACCGGAAGTGTCCAGCAAAAAATATACAGGTAGTCGTCTCATTTGCCTGTTAAACGCTTTATACTACAATATTTAATTCTGAAGGTGGAGGTGGCAATTCATTTATACCCGACACCTCTTTACCTGCATCTTCTACCTTGGTTGAACTTACTCCTATAGAAGCAGTAACCCAGGAGAAGAATTTGGAAATGCTTTGGCTGTCGGCAGTATCAAGACTTACCACGTTATCTGTGATCTGTTTTAAGATGTTGGTATCTGCGCCGCCACCCGCAGCACAGGCCACTGTATAGGCAGTTTTGCGTTTTTTAAATTCGCTTAAACCACTTTGCCAGTCATCGGTAGGAATGCCATCGGTCATAATAAACACCAACGGTTTCCAGTCGCCCTTTTGTTCGGTAGTGGTTTTGGCAACCTCTGTATCTATTTTAGCGGCTATTAACTTCAGGGCTTCACCAAGGGCCGTGGTGCCGCTTGCCTTTATATCTACCATCTGAAAAGATGCCAGGTCGGTAAGCGGAACTACTTGCTGGGCAGCGCTGTTGAAAGTGATGATACTGATGTATGCAGTTTCAATAGCCTGTGGGTTCTGGCGTAAGGAGTTGATCATTACCTGAACCCCATTTTTTACTGCCTCAATGGGCTCGCCACTCATAGAGCCTGACGTATCGAGCAACAGATAAACGGGTAGTCTTCTCATTGAATTGTTTTTATTTACCTTGGAATGTTGTAGGCTGAACTTCCCTGTTGGGTATTGGTTGAACCTTGACCAGGAATGTTATAACCTTGTTGGCCCGATTGACCGCTGTTTGAGTTATTGGCCAGGCTGCTGCCAGCTTGCTGCGCAATGTGGTTCATGATCTCCGGGGTAACGTTCTTTCCACCACCCAAATGGTGAACCAAAGAACCAATGGTATAAATAGGGCCCCAGGGAATACCCCACCAGCCAAATACAAGATTAGTTAACAGGAAACCTACTCCGTGTTTTAAACCGCTTTCTCCTGGTTTAACGAAATAAATATCAGATGATCTTTTAAAGGTCATTACAACAATAGAAATGGTGTAGGGGAAAACTACAAACTTTCCACCCTGGTGAACCATATCTCTTATTTGCTGTACAGACAAACCATCTACGTTTTTAATTTGTGCCATAGGAAATAAAGGTGTTTAACAGTGTTATTTATAAGTACGATTTTACAATTCTGTGAATGGTTTGACCCAGGAACACATCTTCAGTAGGATCGCCAATGGCATTAAATTTCCATTCGTCGTTCTTTTTGTACAGTTTGCCCATGATGATGGCTTTTTTGCCTATGTATTGTGATTCGGCAGATACGTTATAGTCTGCGAACACTTCTTTTACGCGGGTAGGCGTGCCTTCAAACATCCGGATCTTGGCGTAGGGGATCTGTGAGAAATCTTCTTTACCTACGTTGTTTAAAAAGAAGAAGATCTGGGCTACGTTAGGTGCTAAACGAGACAGGTCAACGGTGATGATCTCATTGTCCAGACCATCGTCGCCGCCGCTGTCGCCCGCGGTATCATCACCGGTATGACGAAGCGCGTTGTCGATTGTTTGCAGCTTACCTTTTGGCAAACCGAATTGTTGTAATACTTC
>CBIMFG010000453.1:0-4873 GCA_966243125.1 uncultured Niastella sp. | reverse complement strand
CAATCATTTCGCTGAGGTAGCACATACCATTCAGTTTAGTTGCATTGCGTTTAATGTCAGAGATCACCGGGATACTGATGGTGCTATCACCATAGCTCGTCTTAGTAATTATATTGCCGGCGATTTGCGTAAGCGCATCAATGCATTCTCTGCGCCACATTCATTTTCGCTTATCCGATTACTGTTATTCCCCAATCACTATTTCTGGTAAACGCTGTTTTATTTATTGAACAGAATCCTCTTGTTTAATGATCCCAAAGATCATTAACGGCATTGTATTACCTAAACTTATTTACTATGTCAGACGTAGTGATTGTACTAATGCTATTAGTACCTATAATAGTTGTTGTTATCATCCTGAATAACGCTAATAAAAGGCGTAAGAAAAAAGCACAGAAACGAATAAACACTTATATAACAGAAGCCACCCGGCAAACCGGCATTACTAATTATTATCGTAAACAGCTGGTGCATCAAACCCTCATCATTGATGAAAAAGGCCGTCAGCTGCTGGTTGTTGAACACAATGGCATGTATTCATTTGAAGTGTTTCCGCTCGATGCGCTCTGTGGAAACGTGGTGGTAAATGTTAAGCAGCCATTCACTATTGAAGGGAAGGGGAAAAAACAGGAACACATCACAACCAGCATTGGCGTTGAACTCAGGTTCAGAAAAATTGATGGCGAGAAGTTTATCAAATTTTACGATCACCTCGAACACAATGTATATATGATAGCTGATTTTGAAAAAGAAGCTCATCAGGTTCGTGATAAGATAGAGAACGCAAGATCTGGAAAATAGTACTATGAAAAACCGAAGGCACTGCAAAAATTATTAGTAATCCGTACACTACCTGTTTTTCATATGTCATGGTGTGTACCGCCTTCTGGCAAAAAGGGATTCCGGTTGCAGCGGGTCCCTTTTATTATTCCCCCAAACACAAAAAGAGCCTTATCAATGATAAGTCTCCCTTGTGCGAACAGTTGGTTCGACTGGTCCTTCATCGGGTGTAATATTTTAGCATCAATACTCCGCCTGACCTATTTCCAGTTTGTATATTTTGCCATTGGCATCCAGGTGAAATTTGAAATAGGTTTTAAAATTACCCCAGGTATCACTGTGGAATTTTCCATAAATAGAACGGCCGCTGTCTTTTACAATGTCCACACTGGTGAACCGTTCATGCCCGATAGCCTCGGTGGAAAAGCTTTGAAAGTTACGCGGATGGCCATCATCCAACAACTGGGCATCGGTGGTGAAATAAGAAAGCCACTTTTTTGAATCTCCTTCCTGCCAGGCTTCAAATGCCGCTTTTATTGTTGGGTTGCTCAATTTGCTGGTGTCCATACTTATATTCTTTGAGTGGTTATTTTCTTTTTGTGCTTCGGCGCCCATACAACCGGTGAGCAATGCAAAGGCTACCAAAATAGTTGAGGTGCGCATGGTTGATAATTTTATGAATGATTAAGCCATTGCACCATTTACTCCAATGATCTGTCCGCTGATCCATTTGGCTTCTTCTGTGGCCAGAAATACGATCACTTTGGCAATCTCTTCCACTGTACCCAGGCGGTTGAACGCATTCAACGCAGCCTGACGGGCGATCATTTCTTCTGATTTGCCAGTAAGGTATAAATCGGTACTGGTTGGGCCGGGGGCTACTGAATTTACGGTGATGCCTCTTGCGCCCATTTCTTTGGCAAATACACGGGTTAATTGATCACAGGCTGCTTTGGTGGCACCATAGGTGGAATAGGTGGGAACCATGTTACGGATTATGGTAGTAGACGAATTAATGATAGTGCCGCCATCGGCTAATTTAGTAGCTGCTTCGCGCAGCGTATTGAAGGTACCGCGTACGTTTATTTCAAAGTGACGGGTAAAATCTTCGTCGGTAGTATCTTTTAACAACTTAGTGATCATGATACCAGCATTGTTCACGAGCACATCTATTTTGCCATAATGTGCAATAGCGGCATCGAACAGCGCTGTTACATCAGCCACTTTACTAACGTCGGCTTTCAGGGCAATGGCATCACCACCATTATCTTTTATTTCCTGTACTGTTTTCTCAGCTTCAGCCTTACTACCGGAATAATTAACGATCACTTTAGCGCCTTCGGCGGCCATCAATTTAGCAGTTGCAGCGCCAATACCTTTTGAAGCGCCGGTAATCAATACTACTTTGTTATTTAACCTGTTCATAATTCTTTGTTTTTATTGTTTGATTTGATAACACAAAGATGGCTCATGAACGGTTCCTGAAACGTACAAAGATTACAGCAAGAGTTGCAAAATTCTAAGAATAGGGGCTAAACCAGCTGTTTGCGGTAGTCGGCCGGGCTGTGATTGGTGTGTTTCTTGAAATAATTGCTGAAATGGGAGGCTTCCAAAAAGCCTAGTCTGCCGGCAATCTCCTTAATGTTCATTTGTTTGTCCTGCAACATTACCTTGGCTTCGGCAATGGTTTTGTCGGCGATCCAGGCTGTGATAGATTTACCGGTTTTGCTGGTGATTACGCTGGAAAGGTAGTTTACATGCAGGAATTGTTTATCGGCATAATCCTGCACGCGCAGCTGAGCGTCGGTTTTGCCATTGGCCAGGTCGCGGAAATGTTGTTCCAGGTTTTGCTTGAATGTTTTTACGATCTGCGAGCTGCGGTTGCCTTCATAGATGGGATTGTATTCCTGGAAGAAGTATTCTTTAATTTTTAATAATAGCGTAACAACGGTACTGCCAATGATCTTGTTTTTATAGGGAGAATCGCCCTGGTATTCGCGATAAATGAATTTGTACAATTCTTCAATGATCGCGAATTGTTCGGGTTTTAGCACCCGGGGTTCAACCGTTTCGGTAAGCAGAAAAGAGAAATCATTGTAGATCTCAGGATGTACCTGTTCCTTTAAATAAGCCTCTGTAAAAACAACCAAACAGGTATCGGTAACCTTATGCCATTCAAATTTGCGGAAGTTACCGGGGTTGGTAAAATAAACGGTTCCGGGTACCATCGTAAAGCCCAGGTCATCTATCGTATATCGACCAAAAGCATCTTTGATAAAAAGAAAGCTGAAGAAATTGGGCCGGTAAGGAATAGAAGAAACCGGAAATTGTTTGAACACATCCTGCAGGTATAGGATAGAAAACCCCGAGCTCTGATCTATCAGATCATGTGGAAGACCCATGAGGTCGTACAATTCGTTAAGGGTTTTTATTACCTGGTTTTTTGATGGCATGGTTGGTTGTGAGTTGACAGGGGTGATAATGTTGATAGGGTTGACAGAGTTAACATGTTAACAGGTTGACAAGTTATGGAATAATGATGGAATAGCGTCTTATTTCAAACCCTAACAGCGTATGAAGAAATGTTTACCTGCCTTGTTGTTGTTCGTGATTGGTTCAGCATGCCTTACGGCAAAGGGGCAATTGGCTCCGCCTGCCGATACAGCTACAATTGAAAGCGATGTTTTGTGGTGTTATCCCGAAGCTTTTGAGCCTGAGTTTCGGGGTGGAACGGCAGCATGGTTCAAATTTATAAAGCAACATCTTAAGTATCCGCGTGCAGCGTGGAAAGCAAATATTCAGGGAACAGTGGTCGTTCAATTTATAGTAAATGCTGATGGGAAAATATCCGATATAGAAGCTCTGAACGGACCTGAAAAATTAAAGCAGGCTGCAATAGACGTAATAAAGAAATCACCCCAATGGGTTCCAATTAAGAACGTAAAAAGTATAAAAGGGATTAAAAAACAGCCCATCGTATTTCGAATAGCAATCAAACAATGAACTGTCTTTCATTTCTACCCTCTGCCCTTTTGCCGCGCAGTGGTGTATTGCGGCTTGCAGCTGTGGCTTTTAGCTTCCTCACTCCGTCCTTAAACTCTTTACCGGATTTGCCAGTGCAGCTTTAATAGCCTGAAAACTCACGGTGATCAAGGTAATAACCAGCGCGCCTATAGCTGATAAGGCAAATACCCACCACGAAATATCGGTTCTGAAATCGTATTTCTGCAACCAGGTATGCATATAATAGAATGCAATGGGAATGGCTATCACGCAGGAGAGGCCTACCAGCAGAATAAAATCTTTAGAAAGTAATTGCCAGATGTTTAACATCGAAGCGCCCAATACATTGCGGATACCGATCTCCTTTACCCGCTGTTCGGCCATGAACGAGGTGAGCCCAAACAAACCAAGGCAGGAAATAAACACGGCGAGGATCGCAAAAAAAGTAGCCAGTTGTCCAATACGTTTTTCGTTATCGAACTTGTTGGCAAACTCCTCATCGGCAAACTGCACTTTAAAGGGCGCGGCCGGATCGTATTTTTTAAAGATGCTTTCAATTTTAGCCAACGACTTACTAACACTCCAGGTGGGGTTCATTTTCATAATAAGCACATTCAGCGCGTCTGTATCAATATGCCAAAGTGCCGCCCGCACCGGTTTGTAAGGCGATTGCACCAGCATATCTTCTACCACCCCAATAATGTGATATGGTTTATCATTCCATTGAATGGTTTTATTGATGGGATCTTTCAATCCCATAAAGGCTACTGCCGATTCATTTAAAATAAAGGCTGTTGTATCGGAGGCAAAATCGCGGGAAAAATCGCGGCCCTGTTTTATTTTCCAACCTACTGTTTTGCCATACTCCCAGGTAGTGCCGTTGTTAGGAAAGTCAACAGCAAAGTTGGGGTCTTTACCTTCCCAATCGAAACCGCCATTGGTATTCCATACGCCGGTGGTAGGGCTGCCAGATTCTGCCATCTCCACAACAGCGCCGGAGTTTTTTAATTCTGCGCGCAGCGCTTCAAAGTGTTTATGTGTTATTGTGGAAACAGCGTGCGTGATCAACCCATCGCGCACATAACCTATA
>CBIMFG010000452.1:0-4875 GCA_966243125.1 uncultured Niastella sp. | reverse complement strand
CGACATTATTGACATGCGGGACAAGAACAAGGAACTGAACAAAGTGGTTTTCATTAGCGAAGTGAACGGTACCATGTACCCTATAAAACAGGCTAAGGATGAAAACAAACAACTCCGCAATTTTAAATGGCGCGAAAACCAGCGGCCTAAAACAAAATTTGAATTGTTTGAAGATATTAAAAAGCCGGTTATTATAACTGACAGCACATCACTGGATAGCACCATGATGGACAGCACACTGGTTGACAGTATGCCCGTAAAAGCTCCGGTAACACCAACCATTATACAACAACCCAAGGCTGACCAACCGAACCAGCAGTCACAGCAACCCGTAGGACAGGGAACCTCACCAGCAGAAGGAAAAGAACCACTTCCTTTTCGCAGGAAAAAACCGTAGCTTGTAGTTGAACAATTTCAACACCATATAGTTAACCCCTTACTTATGCCCCGCATTTTTTTCGCATGCTGTTTGCTGACATTATGCTTCGCGTGCACCTGCCCTGCAACAGGCAGTGCTGAAACCCTACTATGCGCCTGATTCAGATTCTACAACAGATGACATCAATATGGAACTGGCAGATAAGCTTGGCCGGTTGTTTAAAGCCTTTCTTAAAAGCATACAAAAGAACGAAAGGGACTAATTATAAGTTAAAAAGCACCGGTACAACTTTAACAGTCAGTTAATCAATACATTTGGCATTATTTTCGTTTTCAGCTTACAACCATTGATCAATACACCAACTAATAACGGTTAGGTGTGTATTTCATCATTGAAATTCAAAAATTGTTTTTCATGAAAAGGATCTCCATAACCCTGCCCGTTATAGTATTCATTATGCTGGTATGTCAACGCGCATCTGCCCAGGATTACCGGTTGGCAGGCGGTGTGCGGTTGGCCAACTCCTCACCCACTCTCAGCAGCGGCATTTCGGTTAAATACTTTGCTACCGATAAAACAGCCCTGGAAGCCCTGATATCATGGGGCAACCGTTTTGGTTTTGGCGGTTTGCTGGAAGTGCATAATAAATTCAATACACCCGGCTTAAGCTGGTTTTTAGGTGGCGGCGCCTATGTTGGTTTTCAGAATGGTGACACCTATCTTGGCCCTACCGGCATTACCGGACTGGATTACAAATTCCCAAACGCTCCTGTCAATCTCTCCCTCGATTGGAAGCCGGAGTTGGATATTCTTCCTGATATTAATTTTGTACCGGATGCGTTTGCGTTGACTATACGATTTACTTTGAAATAACCTGGTTAACCAGTTGACTTGTTAACCAGAAATACAAGTTCTGAGTTCTTCGTTCTTAGTTCTTGGGGGCATAGGTTATTAGGTTATTGAATATTGAAAATTAAGTTATAAGAAAATGGCCGAAGACTGTTTAAACAGCATCGGCCATTTGTATTTTGTATTTCTTGTTAACTTGTCAACTTGATAAACCTGTCAACTCTTGCGTCCCACTCTCCAAAACCATACATCCCGCACAACTAATTACCGCACAAAACAGCATTAAAAATAAAATAACACGCCAATTTTCGCAAAAAAATGCGTTATTCCTCCATAAACAATCATGTTTTTGCGTATTTCTGCCACATTCCTGTTATATTTGGGTTGAAACCAACTAACCAGAATTATGCTGAAAAAAGAACGTCAGGCATATATCCTGCATCAGGTGAACCTGCACAACAAAGTACTTTCTTCCCTTTTGAGTCATGAGATTCGGGTGTCGGAAGACACCATTCGCCGAGATTTACTGGAGCTTTCCGACGAAGGCAAACTGATAAAAGTTCATGGGGGCGCCCTTTCTCATTCCTTTAATGATATTACCTACTCAGGTTTAAGCGTGTATTCGCAGGACATGAAAAAGATCATTGGACAAAAAGCCGCAGCGCTCATTCAGGATGGCATGTTTGTGCTTACCAGCGGCGGCACTACCATTATAGAAATGGCGCGGGCCCTGCCGCCTGCTTTGCGGGCTACTTTTATTTCAGGGAGTATACCCGCCATTCTCGAATACATGCAACATCCCAGTATTGAAGTGGTGATGATTGGCGATCGCGTATCAAAAAACGCCAAGATCACATTTGGTGAAGATGCCATTGCCAAGATCAAAAACATAAATGCCGATCTGTGCTTTCTGGGCATAAATGCAATCGAAATAAAACGGGGCACTACTGAAAACGACTGGGAAATTGCCCAGCTGAAAAAGATCATGATCGACAGCTCCCAAAAAGTAGTGTGCTGCACCATTTCAGAAAAGATAAACACCCTGCAGCCTATTCACATTTGCAACATTAGCGACATAGACATACTGATTACCGAATTGCCACCCGATGCACCGATATTAAAACCATACATCGACGCCGGCATACAAGTGTTATAAACTAACTGCACCCTCGCACCAAGCTAAGAGATGGTGTAATGAACTGGAAAAAGAACTATGCAAAATACCGGTTGGAAATAACTTTCGTATTACTATCAACGATATTAACTTAAAAGTCCTTCCTTTGGCTTAGCTGAAGGGAGGACTTTTATTTTTAGCGTACTTCAAACACCTTGAAAATGAAGCCGTTTTTTTTATGCGTGGTGCATTAAATAATCGGTAGCTTTATATTACCGTAAAATGGTGCTTATGAAACCAACAATCATTAACCATCCATTCCATGTTATAAAACTGGATTATTGTAGCGAAGCGCCTTTAAGTACTTTAGAACAAGATGCTATTGATAAATATGTGGAGCTGCATAACGGTTCACAGGCCTATAAAGATCTATTAACCCGGTTACACACTTACTATACAGGTACCGATAAAGTATTGCAACAATGCCAGGGTATTTTCAATAGCCTGCAAAACGAATACCTGTTACTAACCCCCATGCTGCATTACCTGCAGGAAGGCGGTCCGCTTTCAGATACTGAAATAGAATCAATTGATGAAAATGAACGGGTTTGTTATGATACACAGCCGTTGCTAACGCAGTTGCATAACTTTAATGAAAACTACGACGCATACATTGAGGGGTTGCGTGCTACAGAACAGGAGTTTGCTACCGTTGAAAAACAACAGGAACAACTGGAACAGTTGTTTGATGTATTTGACGACAACTACTTCTCCCCTATTATAAAGGATTATAAAAACATGGAGATCGACATTTGTACCCTGGATGAAAATTTCGATGATTTCAGGGGCGCCTTTACCGACCTCATTAATTTTGCCGATAAAATGTACGAGGCCCGTGCTGCCTTTCTCGATCAACACATTCAGTTACATAACAAAATTGTGGAGCTTGATAAAGACATCATTGCCCTGTTTGCCGCCATCAATGGCGAAGATGATCCTTCTGCTAAGGCTAACTAATGTTTCCAAAGAAAATATAAGCCAGGATAATAGAGGTAATTATTGCTACCAGATCGGCCAGTAACATAGTACCGATGGCATACCGCGTATCTTTTATGGAAACGGCGCCAAAATACACCGCTACCACGTAAAAGGTGGTATCCGCAGCGCCCTGAAAAATGCCGGAAAGGCGGCTGGCGAACGAATCAGGACCGTTTGTGATCATCGTGCGAACCATCATACCCCGGGCAGCCCCCCCGCTTAATGGGCGAATTAACGCAGTTGGCAGCCCATCTACAAACCGGGTATCGGCCCCCAGGTAAGCAAAAAAGTGTTTAATACCGTCTATCACCACATCAAAAGTACCGCTGGTACGCAGCATACTTACCGCCACCAAAATACCCACCAGGTAAGGAACGATGCGAATGGCCGTATCGAAACCATTTTTGGCGCCATCTATAAAAGCGTCAAATACATTTATCTTTTTATACATGCCCCCCAATATGATCAGCAGGAACACCAACAGCACCAACCCATTGCTCAACACACTGGAAAAAAACTGAACGCCGTTGGCATTCAGCGTGGTAAGATACCATACCACCAGCGCCACTACCAGCGAAATGCCCAGCACCCACATAATAATAACCGGTTGCAGCAACCTGATCTTTTGCCGGATAGACACAATGACCATGGCCGCCATGGTGCCTACAAACGTAACGATCATACAAGGCAGAAACACATCCGTAGGATTGCTGGCATGCTGCGCCGCCCTGATGGCAATAACACTAACCGGAATAATATTAAAACCCGCCGCGTGCAAACACAGGAACATGATCTGGGCATTGGACGCCACTTCCTTATTGGGGTTCAGCTCCTGTAGGCTTTGCATGGCCTTCAACCCAAAGGGAGTGGCCGCATTATCGAGGCCCAATAAATTGGCGGAATAATTCATGATCATATGACCCATGGCCGGGTGGCCTTTGGGCACTTCGGGAAACAATTTAGAGAAGAAAGGACCGATGATCCGGGATAACAGGTTAATACCCCCTGCCCGTTCGGCAATACTCATTAAACCAATGAACAAGGCCAGCACTCCAATCAGCTTCAGACACAGCTCCACTGCATCCCAGCAGGTATCTATAATGCCATTGGCGGCCTGTACCCGCACAGCCAGGGCCTTATCTCCCTCCTTCCGGTAAACCAGATCACCTACTGCCACGCGGCCGCTGGTATCAAGCGCGGCTTTCAGCGAGGGCTCAGCAGCAGCAAGCGGCATTTCTTTCACCTGTATAGAATCGCCTTTTTTGCCCACTACCATAGAACTGAAGATCTGCTTTTCACCAGTACCGGTGAACTTGAAAACAGCAACTAAAATTGAAATCAGAATAAAGGCGCTCCAGATGCGACTCAATGCCATAAGGGAAATTAGATTAAGCGTTGAAGATAAAGGAATCCGGCCATATTTTATCAACCGGTAATACCCTATCTTTGCGCCCCGAAAACTGTTCTAAGTTCTTAGTTTTTAAGTTCTATGTTC
>CBIMFG010000451.1:0-4891 GCA_966243125.1 uncultured Niastella sp. | reverse complement strand
ATTGGATTGCATGCGACGGCCATAATATACATAACCACGCAGCGGCCTGAAATTACCGAGGATGCCATATTGATAAGGATTCACAGTAGTATCGGTAATGGCACTGTAACAAACACTGTTACCTACGCTTGAACATTGTCTAGTAGAATTATATTTCAGTTCCAAACCAAACGTATCAGGTGTTGGCGGCTGAACTACATAGGTTATTTCCATCACCGGCCATTTGGTAGAGTCAGCATATCGCTGCGAATACCAGGTTGAAAAATAATTACCATAACCGCTTTGCAAATAACCGGGCGGCTCTACAAATTCGCCGAATGCACATACAGAAGTATCTGCATGAAAACCGCCTGCACCCTGGGTTAGCATGAACGACGTAGAAGAATACGTTTGGGCAAGGTAGCCAGTCACATAATCTTTTACATCTATCGTATCGTTCTGGAAAGGCACTGTTCTTTTTACTTCGCGATGCCATTCACTGTTATATATTTCTTCATGAAAGTCAACCAATGGAACCTTTGGAGACCAACCCGTGATCAACGATACACTTACCGTATCAACAGGATTTACCGAGTTGGCATTGGGCCACATGGGTTGTTTGTGACCACGCTGGTCGGCCTGCAACATCAGCCGGGCTGATAAGATCTCGGCAAGGTCAGGGATGCGCTGGTTTAAGGTGAAATCCAAAACAGACAGCGCATTACGCTCATATCCGCCCAGGTTGAGGTTATTCTCCGTGATCAACCTGTCTGAAGTAGCGTCTATCAACGTTAACGAATCCCTGAAGGTGGGGCAGGTTTGTGTTGACAACAGACTTGCCGAAAAATCAGGCGCTATACGGATGGTCACTGTATCAGGTGACGAAATTGGCACATTGGTTCTGTTGAATACTGCACCATTGGGCGTACAGGAACCTTTTATATAAGCATAGTACGATGTACTGGAAGGCAGAGTACGATTCAGCTCTACCCCTATATTTCCAATATAACCCTGAAAATCAGTTTTTACAGGATCTGCCGTAAGCGGGTAAAAGAGCTCATCCTTATTTCTTAACAACAAAGGACAGTTGTTTATATTAAAATCGGGGTAAGCCGCATGTGCTTCCTCAGCCAACATGCCAACTGTTTTATAATGGTCGGTTACCAATAACTGACCCGAATTAATAAGGTATTCAAAGAACGGCTTCATACAAGGGCAGGCTTCTTGTGCAAACGCTGCAGAATCGTCCCTGTTAGCTACACAACTCTGAGTAAGACTATTTTTTCTTTTATCTGACACCTTCCAGTATTCCGCCATTTCACTGGCATTGGCAGTTACCACATTAGTAGCTGCATCAAACACCAGGTGATAGTTGCCATTTATGTCGGCACGCAAAGGACTGTTTAACGACACGACTGACCCTACGGAACCACTCATATTCCGGTGACCAGACCGCACCACTTTCAGCGTAACATCGTTACCAGAAAAAGGCGTTCCGTTCTTATCTACCAGGAACAATTTGGGAACGCCGCCGTGCACGAGATTACTATCTACCACCCATAATTTAAACTTGTCAAAAAAACTGGCCGTATCACCTACGGCGCAACTTGTATCATTATAAGACTGCTTACTGTATACCAGTAATTCATCGCCACCTAACAGGTATTTGGCTTCCTCACCATTCAGGCCATAAGTTATTTTTCCACTCTTCACTTCCAAGTGCATCAACAGAACGTCAATGTTCTGGTATGCCGGTCCAACACCTTTATAGGCCCAGTGTGCAGGATAGCTGAACTGATAAATGGGATCGTTAAATTCATTTTGCGTTCTGGTAAGCAAGGGATCACCCGTTTCTGCATCGTACAGCATATTTTTTGTAGACACCTTACTTCCCTTTTCAATATGCACTACACTATCTATGATGCCGTACCGGTAAATCACTTTTGTCATGGCTGCAGAACGGAACTGGGTGGTTTCTTTTTGGTATAAAGGGATCAGGGTTGGAATGACTGCCGGTACTGTACCAATAGTGAAAACATCAACATTCGCCTGCACATTGGCGCCAATGGAAACAGAAGTCTGGTCTCGCATATCGGCCATCAACTCCACATCTTTACCAATGATGGCAGTAGTATCTATTGAACCATCCGGACTGATGGTAGTTACCACGTTATTTAATTTCTTAGCTGTTACTGCACTGTTTTCAACGCGGTAAAAGTTCTCAGTATAGCTGATCAAACCTACCGAATCGTTTTCTGAATAGGTGGCTTCTGAACGAAGCTTGCCATTCATATCATTCAACTCCACTTTGAAACCCTGCGAAACGGTGAGAAAACTTTTCGCATCAATGCGCAGGAAGTTTCTCAACGCTGGTTTATATCTTTTTTTGGTATCGTTGTCAAACATTGACCAATCCCAGGTGGTGGGAAAATCATAGGTGGTAAAAAACCTCGATTCGCTGTACCCATTGGCTGAACGGGTTTTATTAGTATGAACACTTCTTACCCGTACGTTACGGTAACCAATGGAAGCTCCGGGAAAAAATGCTTCGCCCAATGGTTCTTCACTATACATTGCAGCAGCCGGGGCCATTATAGATATTTTGTCCTGGTACTCTATAGGCAGGTGGAATGGATTTTCCTCCGCTCCTAAAACAGGTTCCCAGGCCGCCACTCCACTACTAATACGGGTGGGTACGTTATTTATGTTTTGCAGCATGGTGTAATCGTAATTTTGGCCATATATAGCTTCCTGCTGCTTGCGGTCTTTCCCCCTTGTCATTTTGTCCCATGAGTCATAGATCAGCACGGTCTTTACACGAATGCCACCCCCGTATTTCTTCAACGTAGGACAATTCAACCGTACATACGAACGGGTAGTATCAATAATGGCCGCCAGATTTTTACCCCTGGCATTTGTACCGAAGTCATTAAGCAACGTTGTCAAATTTGGCAAAGGCGATAACAACGTAGTCACTCCCTTGAGTACATCGAATTTGTCACCCGGTTCTGAATCGGGATAAGCTTTACCGGGCAGGTTCAATCGTACGAAATTGATGGCTGCATGTGCCAGCGGGCTATAAGAACCGCTCCCATCGCCGTCTTTATTCACTCCGGCAATTTTGATCCAGGCCAAACGCAAGTTACCAGGAACAACGCCATACCATTTACCTGCCGCGGTATCGGGTTCTGCATAACAGGAAACATATTCTGAACCGGAACCCAAATTGTCGGCAGGCATGCCCGTAAATAACCGGAAATATAATTTGCTCATTCCCTCCAGGTACCTGGTATACAACTCCTGGTCATTTTGTACGGCAAGCGGGAGTTTTACAAAGGCCACTTTGAAATCGAGTGCTCCACCCGGTGAATACAAGCGATTGGTGTATCCTGACGTAGTAGGCCCTAACCCTGCCAATTCAATCATTTGCGTAGCCCGCCTGTTTTGTACATACCCATAATCATCGCTTTCATACTTCACTTTTATGCCGCCGCCTGAAGGCAGTTTAATGGAATCCATAGTCCAGGCAGCTACGTTATAAGCAGCCAGTGTGCTATCCTGCAATGCATAAGGATAATCGGCATTGGGCACTGGGTTACCAGTTGTAGCCCGGGGATTTTGCATGGGGTTTTTATAGGTACCCCATTTATCCGTAGCATTGGTTACATAACCCGGATTGTTGTTATGATAATAAAACTCGTATGGGTTCAGCTGGCCTTTATTATTTCCATTATAGGTGAACCAGATCTTTTTCAGCGTTAATTTACCCGAATCGTTACCTGCATTTTTAAACTTGTTAATACCGCGGCACAATTCATAGCTGTATTCAAAATGAACGGTCTTTATGGGTGTAGCATGGCCAGGGTTCTTTATAAAATCTGCTTTGGAATACAGGTCAATCTGTTTCAAAAGCCTTGCTCTCCCCCTGTTCAGCTTACCTTCTTCATTGATCTCCAGCAGGTCTGCCCGGCCATCGGTGGTAAAGGTGGCCACCATGGTCTTCGATTCAATAGAATGCAAGTACCACATTTCCTTTTTACCACTAATAAAATTTGCTTTATCGTCGCGGCTATAGGACTTTAACCCTTCCGCATAATTGGCCTTGTCGCTGTAAGGCGCGCGCCATTCGTACGGGCTGGCAATACCGGCGGTTTTTGAATAATTGAATTTCACCGCATCGCCCTGGTCGTCATCACTGATGCCATTCCCTGTAATATCAACATAGTCGGGCGATAATATACCGGTCAATAAAAACGAGTGGGCATAGGCCGGTATTTCCTGGCGGCTGTAAAAGCCCTGTTTGCCACTGGTATTCCGAACACTATTTTCATCTTTCGAAAAAGAAGTCAATCCAGTAACGTTGTCCTTATCATTACTCTCAACTGAAAAGCTTACTTCTTTTTGCTCTATATTATATACAGGAATGCCATATACGTACCGGCGACCATCTGGATTCAACACATCTATTTCCGAGATATGGCTGCCTTTGCGGAAATTATTCACCCGGTCTTCGCGGGTAATCTCATTATTAACAATGGCGGTATCTGTAAACACCTGTGGGTACAGGTGTTTCATATTAATTGTATCCTTATCGCCCGAATTATTATTCTTACTAAACTCACGATCATGAGGCTGATCTGGCCTTCTCCAGAAAAGATGCACATAAGCAAAACCATTGCCACCCAACTCCAGGTAATCTATACGCAGATTGTAAAAGTGGTCCTTGATCAGGTTCAGCTTTGTTTGTCGCCAGTCTGAATTGTCAGATGAGGGCTTCCAGTTGTCAATCACCACCGAGTCATCGAGCCACACCCGGATCCTATCGTTCACCACTACGCCAAAATCATAGGTACCGGTTACGGGCGCTTTCAGGCGGCCCAGCCAGCGGGTGGTGAAATTATCATTCGGAAAT
>CBIMFG010000450.1:0-4896 GCA_966243125.1 uncultured Niastella sp. | reverse complement strand
CAGTGGCCAAAGACCTGTTGTTAAAATTGAATGTGGTCGACACGCCTTCCTGTGTTTCTGCGCAAACCGGCAGCGCCAGGTTGCAGGCCATAGGCGGCCAGTCGCCTTATGTATACTCCGTAACCAATAACAACGGTGAAGTAGTTTCAACAGGTAAGTTCTTTAATACAACCACCGTTGATGTGGGCAATTTGGCCGTAGGTGCTTACCGGGTGGTTATCAAAGACAGTAAAGGACACCAGAGCCTTCGCACCCTGCAAATGCCGGCGCCTGCCGCCCAGCGGCTGATGATAGGCCTGGACCCCAATCAGGCATTGCCAACCGGTGGTGAACTGATGCTGGATGCAGCCCGTTATATTACACCCGGTGAAGCCATCGCCTACAATTGGACCTGTGACAATGGCTTCAATGCATCAACGCCGCAGGTAACGGTGAAACAACCGGGCGCCTATATGGTGAAAGCAACCAGCCGGGCAGGTTGTGTATTTAGCGACACGGTGCATGTGACCGGTACAGCGCTGCAGCACGTTTCAGTATATCCATCGCCATCGATAGACGGTAACTTCACCATTAGTATGTCATATCCAAAGGCCACTGATGTAAAAGTGGGGATCTACGACGTGAAGGGAACTAAGGTGCAGGAAATGACTGGAAAAAATAATACGGAATACCGTTTCTCAGGCCATCTTATTACCCAGGGCACCTATACAATAATGGTAGTAACCAAAAACGGGGTGGATTCACGCACCCTCTTGGTCCTTTAACACTGACCTTATAACCCCAATTAGATAACCCAATCCTTTAAACCTGTTCCTCCCTAATCCCTATTACATGAGATCCAATTCTATTCGAAATATTTCCTGCGCCCTGATCGCATTATTGTTGGGTGCGCATAGTTATGGCAAAACGCCAAAGAACGACAATCATAATGCCTGTCGTCAGTATAATGCACAACAACGCGAAGGGCTGATCGGGGTGAATGCCACCACTTCGGTTGACAATCCCGCAGACAATTCTTTTCACGTATACCTGCCAACAGCCCTGAACGGTAATGAACGCGTATGGCTGAAGTATGAGCTGGACGGCGTACAGGACTATACTGCGGTAAGCCGCAGCATCAACGATCAGTTTGCTGCCGGCGGCTATCTTGTTAAAAAACGTGCCGGCTGGGCTTTACAAAAAGAACGGCTGAGTACTTCCTGGCTGAAAAAAGGCGACAATATCATTCGCTTTACCTTGCCCGAAGCAGCGGCCTATAGCTACCGCATCAAAAATCTTTCTATAGAAATAGCAGCGCCGGAGGCAGGCGAGGGGAACGTGATCATTACGCAGCCTACCGCTGATTATTATGATAACAAAGGATACATCCGGGGATTTATTACCGGCGCTGGAAAAAACAAAGCCACCATTACCATCGATGGCAAAGCGGCCAGGGTTTGGAAGGGTACTTTTGAAGCGGTGGTGAACCGCCCGGCCAATACAACCGGTAACTGGCAATCATCGATAGTGATCAACTATGCAGATGGCAGCAAAAAAACACAGGTAGTAAATTTTGAAGGTGAACAAAAAGCCGACTACCGGTTCGAACTGGATGGAAATGTAATGCATACCCGGCAATTGTTACAGCAAAATCAGTCGGCTGCACTGGCAGCCGGGGGCGCCTCTCTCATTATTCCAAAAAATGCATTAAAGTCGGCCGCTACCGTTTCGGTTACTGTACTGCGTGCGGTTGACCTGCCTGCTATGGATATGGGCATGGTGAACGTTACCACTGGTGGCAGCGGCTTCCGTTTTTTGCCGCATGGATCTCTTTTTGGCCGCGCAGCCCGGCTTGCTGTAAAGTATGATGTAACCAAAATACCTGATGGGTATACAGAAAAAGATATTCGCACGTATTATTTTGATGAGAAGAAGGGGCATTGGGTGGCGCTCCCGCGCGACAGTGTTTCTGTGGAGGCAGGCAAAGTGTATTCCCGCACGTTGCATTTTACCGATATGATCAATGGTATTATCAAAGTGCCGGAATCGCCACAGGTAGAAGCCTATAATTCCAATACCATGAAAGGCATAAAGGCCGCCGATCCCACTACTGCTGTAAATATGATCGCTCCGCCGCAGGCAGGCAGTATGGGTAATGCCAGCCTTGGCTATCCCATTGAGCTCCCACAGGGCAGATCGGGCCTGCAACCACAATTAACTATTAGTTACAACAGCAGTGGCGGAAACGGCTGGTTGGGCATGGGCTGGGACGTGTCAATTTCTTCTATTGGTATTGATACCCGGTGGGGAGCACCAAGATTTGATGCGCAGGATGAAACAGAAACCTATACCATGGGTGGCGGACAATTGAGTCCCGTTGCGCATAGAGAAGAGCTGGTAGCCAGAACGGCTGAAAAACAGTTTTATCCAAGAGTGGAACAGCGCTTTGATAAGATCATTCGCCATGGGAATAGCCCGCAAACCTATTGGTGGGAAGTTACCGACAAGGAAGGCACCAGGTACTTTTATGGCGGCGACCCGGCAACAGGCGCAGATCAGGAAACTACCTTACGTGATGCAGCCGGCAATATTGCACATTGGGCTTTGAGAAAGGTGGTGGACCTGAATGGTAATTTTATTCACTATCAATATACGAAGGTGAATGATGCCGGCGTGGCAGGCGGTTCAGTGATGGGCGTTCAACTGTACATCAGTAAGATTAACTATACTGGTTTTAATGGCCAGGAAGGCAGGTATACCGTGTTGTTCAAAAGAGACCGTGACCTGGATGGGCGCAGCAGCAGAAAGGATGTGACAATAACAGCCAACAATGGCTTTAAACAGGTTACGGCCGATCTGTTGAAACGTATCGAAGTGCAACTGGATGGAAACAATATCCGCCAGTACGAACTGACTTATAAAGAAGGTGCATTTTATAAAACATTACTGCAAAGCATTAGTCATTACGATGCTGCAGGCCATTTCTTCGATAAGCATACTTTTGATTATTATAATGATGTGGCGCCGGGAAGTACGCTGATCCCGCTTGCCAGTTCCCAGAGCTGGATGGTTGGCTCCGATAACGTACACGGCGCTATGCTAACGCATGTCGGTGGTTTTACCGATGAAGCTTCGGCTTTAAGCGGCACCGCATCCACTGATCTGAACGCAGGCGTAACGGTATCTGTTGGTCTTGGCGGCGATGTTACCAGTAAGAACAATTCAGTGGGTGGCGCCTTTTCCTATTCCCAATCCAATAGCAAAGGCATGTTGGCCATGATCGATGTCAATGGCGACGGGTTGCCCGATAAATTGTTCCTCGATGCGGGTAACAACACCCTGTACTACCGCCCCAACCAATCGGGCGTCTCCGGCAATACCACCTTTGGTAATAAAATAGCCATTGCAGGCATCAATGTATTTCAGAAAGATAAAACAACAGGATACACCATAGGCCTGGAAGCAAATGCCCTGGGCGGATTGATGGCCGGCGCTAATGTAGGTAAAACGACCACTAAGATCAGCATTTATTTTACCGAAGCGAACGGCGATCAGTTGGTGGACATTGTGAAGGATGGCAAAGTGTATTTCAATCATATAGATACCACTACAGGCATTATAACGTTTACGCCTACCAGTTCCGGTACACCCAGCCCTGTTTTTGCGGGGGTAACTATTAGCCAGGACCTGGTAGACGCCGCTGAACTGGCCAACGAACGGCAGCAGGCCATTGATAATAATCCGTTACAGGATATTGTGAGAATGTGGCAGGCGCCCTATAGTGGCGCCATAAACATAACCGCACCTTTACAACTGTTGCCCAGTAACGATCCCGACCGGTCTTCTACACCGGCGGATGGCGTACGGGCAAGTGTACAGTTGAAGGGCGCTGAAATATGGAGTGAAAATATTGCTGCCGGTGATTACACCGTGCATCAACCTGCCGGGTTAAATGGTTTGCAGGTACAAAAAGGCGATCGCATTTATTTCCGCATTGGTTCCATTGAAAATGGTTCTTATGACTCGGTAAACTGGTCGCCGGTGATAGATTATGTGGGCCATGACCTGCAGGTGGCCGATGCCAATGGAAAAACATTGTATCATTTTGATGCGGCCAAAGATTTTGTGCTTAGCAGTGCACAAACGCTTACCCCGCCCATCAACGGATTGGTTACTATCAGCGGGCCCTTTAAAAAACCGGTAACAACCGACGATATAATGCTGGTGATTTTGCATACCGGTTCAAATGGAACAGATACCTTGTGGAAACAGGTGTATACCCGCGACCAGGTTGTTGCCACCACGCTATCCATACCGAATATCACCGTTAGCAATACCGACCAGTATAGTTTTGTGGTTGCATCCCAAACGAATATCGACTGGAATGCTGTTGAATGGCTGCCGGCTATGACGTTTACCAGTGTCAGCGATCCTGGTATCGATCTGTCTGTTACGCCCATTCAAACCCGTGCAGTACCGAAATATACCATACTGGCCAACATGGTGCAACTCAATACGCCTTATGAGGTAAGTTTGAACGATACCGCATTGCATACTATAATGGTAACGCCGCAGCTGACCATCAACCCTGCATTGGCTTTTGGGGGTCATGCCGCAACAGGCAATATTATTTTCTCCGTGAAAGCGGCTGGCGCTTTGCTGGGCAAGGTAAGCATGCCCGTTTTGAACGGTGTTTTGCAAACCGGTAACTATGCATTGAGTGTGGGCGTTCATAACCAAGACAAGATCTTTATAGAATACCATGTTGCCAACGATACAATGGCGGCTGCTCTTACCAGTGCCACCGCCGTGCTGGGCGGCGACATTAGCGCCCAGGTAACCCCGGGGGTATTTACCACCATTGCTAAGAATGGCCGGGAAGAAGACCTCATTTTTGGTAGTTTCTACCGGGGATGG
>CBIMFG010000449.1:0-4900 GCA_966243125.1 uncultured Niastella sp. | reverse complement strand
CAGCACCCTGTTAACCGCCAGCGGTTGCGCCAGCAACAACGGCACTAAAGCAACCCCTTGTTTATCGGGCGATATTTTGGGCGACTGGCGCGAAGAAGTGATCTTACGCACTTCCGACAACAGCGCCCTGCGCATCTTCACCACTACCATTGCTGCAACCAACCGCATTTATACTTTAATGCACGATCCGCAATACCGCGTGGCCATTGCCTGGCAAAATTCGGCATACAATCAGCCACCGCATCCGGGTTTTTATTTAGGCGGCGGCATGAGCGCACCACCGGTTCCCAATATTTATTTCCCGGGCACCGCCATGGTAACGGCTGTAAATAACCTGGCCATCCCGGTTCAGCCCAATGCCATCAGCATTTCCCCCAACCCCAGCAATCATGTATTTAATATAAACGCCCCCGGCGATTTTAAATATTTCATTTATGATCAACTGGGCCGCCTGGTTGAAAAAGGAACCGGACTCAATAAAACAACCATCGGGCAACGGTTGGTTCAGGGAACGTATACGGTGCAGGTGGAGCAAGGAGGGAAAAGGCAGGTGATTAAGGTTTTGAAGAAATAGGTGGCTGCAAGCCACAAGCTGCAAGCTATAAGCTGTAAGCTATAAGCTGTAAGCCATAAGCAAATACAGGGCTGCAAGCTTCAAGCCGCAAGCTGCAAGCTATAAGCTGTAAGCCATAAGCAAATACAAAGGCTGAAAGCCAAAAGGCAAAGCAAAAAGAAACAGGCGATGCTAATGAGATTTAGCCTCGCCTGTTTCTTTTGGGTATTAACCCAAGTCTTCGACTCCCCTCAGACTTTGGGCTGGTCCTTCGACCCTTCGATCCTTCGACTTCGCTCACGGCGCTCAGGACTTTTCGGTCTGCCACGTCGCGGCAACGAAGAACTTAGAACTAAGAACTTGGAACCTGGAACTTGGAACCTGGAACCTGAAACCTGAAACTTGGAACTTTTCAATAAATTAGCACCACTAAACTATGGTAACCTTTACAACCACATTATTACAATTCGAAGAACAAGGCGAAAAAACCGGCTGGACCTACATTGAGATTCCGGTTGATTTGGCGGAGCAATTAAAGCCCGGTAACAAGAAGTCGTTTAGGGTTAAAGGTAAACTGGACAGTTTTTCCATAAAAGGGGTCTCCATATTGCCCATGGGTGGCGGCCGGTTTATTTTGGCTGTAAATGCCGAAATGCGCAAAGGCATTGGAAAACGTAAAGGTGCGATGGTAAAAGTACAGTTACAGGAAGATAAAACCGAAAAACCAATGGATGCCGACCTGCTGGCGTGTTTGCAGGACGATCCGGATGCCAAAACCGGCTGGGATAAATTAACCAAAGGCCATCAACGTTACTTCAGCACCTGGATAGAAAGCGCCAAAACCGACGCCACCAAAACAAAACGAATTACCATGGCCATAAAAGCGCTGGCAAAAGGCTGGGGTTATCCTGAAATGATCAGGGCCGCCAAAGCGGAAAAAGACGGGTTGTAAACCACCTTCAATGTTTACTGCTTAAAAACGAACGTTCTAAGCAATTAAGCAAGCTAAATTATTGTAACATATTTCAACGTGAATATACTGCCGGGTAAAATTCTGCGTTATATCATTATACCGGAATAAGAGATATTCCGGAGGCATTTGTATGTAAAGTATTATTAATAAACTGATCTTTTTATAATAAAAAAACCTTTTTACCTGTATTTAAATTAGTTAATTTACTAATTTGCCGCTGCATACTAATACCCTATGATGAACACAATTCTACTTAGACCATGGAAGCCTGAAAAACCAACAGCCAGCCTGTTACGTTCTCCGGGTAGCGTTCATCCCCATGTAGTATTTAATTATTCTCTCTTTACATCCATTAAGTCAGTATTCAGTAAGCAATTTTCGTGCGCACAGCAGTAGAAAGGTATAGTTAACAATTAAAGTTCTTTTACAATACACTTTTAAATAACAGATCCGTCTGTTATATTAGCGAAATAGTAGATACAATATTTAGTCATAAAACAAAAATTGTAACAACTTTTCAAAGTGAAAAATGGTCCATGATTTGCCCTGTCACGCAGCAAGCGTGACGCCCCTAAACTATAAGCATTGTCAACATTAAAAAATAAGAGAGTTCAATTATTTTTATCAATCAATTTTAAAAACCGTTCTATGATAAGTAAGTGTTCCCTAACCACACTTCTGCTCATCATCTCCGCAGTCAGCTTTGGTCAAAACAAAGTCGATGTTGAAGGAGTATGGAAAACCCAGGATCAAAAGGACAGCCTGTTAGTAAGCGTAAGCGGACAAAGCAATCCCGCAGTTTTTGTTTATTTTCCGAACAAAGCCAAGTTTTTACCATTTACCGTAAATGGAAGTGAACTGGTACACTTTGAGCCCGATGCATCAAAAATGACATTGAGCTATGATGGAAAAACCATCACCGATGGTGCTAAAAAGTATTCAAGAGTAACTTCAGAATCTCCGGTTAACAGCAAAGTTGTAGCTTCAGGTCCTGATGACTTCTTTGACTTTAGCACCAGCAACTATTATGCAGGTATCAATTTCTATTTATCATCACACCCAGGCCTGCCTTTCACTCCTAACCCGGCTTTCATTGCCAAAAAGAAAGTGAAAGAGATCAAAATTGAAAAATATTTCCTGCGGGCCAGCGGAAGCGGTGAGCCTACAGGTCAAAAAGAATACGACCTGGTATACAATTTTAATGCTACCGGTCAAATCACCACTGTACAGGTAATACCTGCAGGTGTTGGTCAGGAAACTGATACATGGACATTCTCTTACAACGGCGATAAACTGCAAAAGATCAGCTCGCCCGGCAGAGTATTGCAATTTGATAACGACAACTGGGAAGTAGACAACCGTCAACAGAAAAAGATCCCGTTCATTTTCCCAATGTGGAAATACAACGGCAACTCTAAACCTGTTACAGCTACCCTGCCTTATATGACTGGCGCTCCTTTGAACGAATATGCTTACAATGGTGCCAACCAGTTGGAAAAGATCTTTTCAAAAGATGTTAGTGAGCCGAACATTCTGCAACACTACACCAAGATTGATTATGATAAAAACGGTTCGCCGATAAAAATAACAGAGATCAAGATCAGTAAATAAGTGCCACACCACTTACTATCATATAGAAAATGTCCCGATTCATCGGGACATTTTTCTTTTAAGCCAACCTACAATACATTACATAAAAAGACTGCGTAATTACAGGTGATTATTTAACGAAAACACTACAACATTTTCGATTTTCCACATGTTGTGTATAAGTAACTTTACGAAAATGATGTTCCAAATAATTATATTTGGAATAGATGAAATAAGAAGGATGCCAGGAGTACTATCCTGTATTTGTGAAACCTAAATTGATGCAGCTTGACAGAAACTATAATTAGCCTTGAAACCGTGAACCCTATTGAGTTTTTTGGTGTAAACAACCAAAAACTGGATCTTCTCAAGAAAAAATTCCCGCTTCTTAAAATTCTTTCAAGAGGAACGCAAATCAAATTAAGCGGCTCACCCGAGCAGGTTGAAAGCGCCAAGGAAAAAATTGAGCTCATTGTTCAATACCTGGAGCGCAATGGCCACATGAGCGAGAACTATTTTGAACAGATCCTGGGCGGCGACGACGCCGAAACCGTTGACAATTTTATTGACCGCAATCCCAACGACATACTCGTTTTTGGCCCCAATGGTAAAACTGTACGGGCCCGCACCGTTAACCAGAAAAGACTGGTGCATGAAGCTGAAAAAAATGACATTGTATTTGCCATTGGTCCTGCCGGTACCGGTAAAACCTATACCGCAGTAGCCCTGGCCGTTCGGGCATTGAAAAACAAAATGGTTAAAAAGATCATTCTTACACGCCCTGCGGTAGAAGCCGGTGAAAGCCTTGGTTTCTTACCGGGCGATCTGAAAGAAAAGATCGATCCCTATCTGCGCCCTTTGTATGATGCGCTCGACGATATGATACCTGCCGACAAACTGGGGTATTATATGAGCACGCGCGTTATTGAAATTGCGCCCCTCGCCTACATGCGGGGCCGTACGCTCGATAATGCCTTCATCATTCTGGATGAGGCGCAAAACTCAACCGATCTGCAGCTGAAGATGTTCCTGACACGTATTGGCGCCAACGCCAAAGCCATTATTACCGGTGATTTAACGCAGATTGACCTGCCGAAAAATCAACGCAGTGGTTTAGAGAAAGCTGCCCGCATTCTGCGGAATATCGATGGCATTGCACAAATTGAACTGGATGAAGAAGACGTAGTGCGTCACCGCCTCGTAAAAGCCATTATCAGGGCTTACGACAAAGACCACAAGGAAACAGATGTTCATCCCGATCAACGCCCCCGTGAGCACTGGCGCGACCGGAAGGAAAGGGAAGATAATAAGTAGTTTGTTCTGAAATTAAGATAAGGAAGTATGAGGTCGGGCAACTGATTTTTGTACTTCCTTTTTTGTGGTCAGTGGTGAGTGGGTTGCCGGCTATGCAAGATCTCTGAAGATTAGCGAGCCTACCCACCACTCACAAAACTCACCACTCACCTTCCCTTAACATTCCAGCAGCCTCACTTAATACATATACACTAAAAAAGCATAGCATTTTTCCCCCGTAGTACTTACTTTTGTCTGATTATGAAGAAATTAATTGCCAGTTTTTGCCTTTTGGCAACTTTATCCTGCCAATCGGGAAGCGAAGGATATAAAAAAGCAGAAAATGCACAGGATGCCGGCACCCAGTTCATTCGCGCTTCATTGGATGGAGATTACGATAAAGCGGCATTTTATCTTTTAAAAGATTCAACCAACCAGCTGTTGTTCGAAAAACAACAGGCCAATTACAAACAACTGAGCAGCAAGGAAAA
>CBIMFG010000448.1:0-4909 GCA_966243125.1 uncultured Niastella sp. | reverse complement strand
GTTTTAATGATCTGCTGCGTACTTTCGCAGCCAGAGAGTGCGGAGAGTAGTAATACACAGGATAATAATTGGATAATTTTTTTCATCATCAATTGTTTGCTGATTAATTTTTGCAAGATTAAGCCGTAAAATTATAAAAATGCAGATATCAGTTTGGGAAAAAGAAAGTTTTTATGCACCAAAAGATGTGATCATCGTGGGCAGTGGACTGGTAGGCCTTTGGTGCGCCTGGCATCTTAAAAAGAACGATCCTAACCTTTCTGTAGCCATTTTAGACAGGGGCATCATTCCCACCGGGGCCAGTACCCGCAATGCCGGTTTTGCCTGCTTTGGCAGCGTTACCGAACTGGCAGATGATGCGGAACGTTTTGGGGAAGACAGCATGCTGCAACTGGTTGAAATGCGGTATAAAGGACTGCAACGCATTCGCAAGGTATTTAAAGAATCCGCTATTGATTTTGAACTGTGCGGTGGTTATGAATTATTACACGAGCCTCCCATGGAGAAGATACCCATCCTGGAATATCAAATAGACCGGCTTAACACCTTACTGCACGACATAACCGGCAAAAAACGAACCTTTAAACGTGCTGATGATAAAATAGAGAAGCTGGGTTTGCATGAGGTAGATCAATTGATCGAAAACAAAATGGAAGGCTATCTGCATTCCGGTAAATTGTGTCAGGCATTGTTACAGGCTGTGCAATCGATGGGCGTAACTGTTTTGAATGCGATCGAGATCACCGGGTTTGAAAAAGTAAATGATCAGATAGAACTCTACACCAACCAGTTTGTAAATTTCAAAGCCGGTAAGGTTCTCATTTGCACCAATGCCTTTGCCCGGCAGTTATTACCCGACCTCGATATTGTTCCTGCCCGCGGACAAGTGCTCGTTACTTCCCCTATTGAAAACTTACCACTCAAAGGCACATTCCATTTTGATGCAGGTTATTATTATTTCCGCAACCTCGGCAATCGCGTATTATTAGGCGGCGCGCGCAACAAAGCATTTGAAGCAGAAGCCACTACGGAGCTCACTACCACCGATACCATTCAGCAAGAACTGGAATCTTTTCTCAGCACTTACATTCTTCCCGGTTACACCTACACGATTACCGACCGCTGGAGTGGTATTATGGGAATGGGTACCGAAAAGATGCCGATAGTAAAAGAAGTTTCACCACAAGTTTTTTGTGCGGTGAGGATGAGTGGGATGGGAGTTGCTTTGGCGCCTATCGTTGGGGAACAGATTGCTGAGTTGTTAAGCTAGTTGTTCTGAGTTCTTAGTTCTGAGTTCTTTGTTTTTTTATTAGCATTTTGTTCTTATATTTATTGTTCACGGCTTTGAGGTAGCACATTATTAATTCATCCTAAATGATAATACATGGCTACTTTTAAAAGTTTTGAAGACATGGAAGTTTGGCAAAAAGCCCGATTACTCTGCACTAAGATATATTCTGTTATCACAACTACTAATCTGGTAAAAGATTACAAACTGCTAGATCAGATCAATGGCTCCAGCGGTTCTATAATGGATAATATTGCTGAAGGATTCGGAAGAGGAGGAAATCAGGAATTTATCCAGTTTCTGGAAATATCACATGGATCGGCATGTGAATGTCAATCCCAATTGTACCGCATATTAGATCGCACCTACATTAATAAGACATTGTTTGATGAACTTTTTCTTTTATGTAGCGATATCCGGAAAATGATAATTGGCTTAATTCACTACATCCAAAGAACAAACCTTAAAGGAGTAAAATTTAAAGACCGCCCCACTAATAACAAACAACAAAGAACCCAGAACTAAGAACTCAGAACTAAGAACTTAGAACTTCGTCTTCGAAGAAATCAAGGTAGTTGTAAAACCTAATATCGCTATTAAAGCAAACGAAACTCGTAAACTAGCAACTTGTGCTATAAAACCAATCATTGGCGGGCCGGCTAAAAAACCAAGATAACCAATAGTGGATACTGCGGCTAAGGCAACACCAGGTGAAAACACAATTGATTTGCCGGCAGTACTGTATACGAGTGGTATTACCGACGATACGCCAATTCCAACAAGCATAAAACCAAGCGCAGCTGTTACTACAGTGGGTAAACTGATGGCAATGGCCAGTCCGGTGGCTATAACTACACCGCTTAGCTGCAATACGCGCAAGGTGCCCAGGCGGGTAACCAGTTTATCGCCAACAAAACGTCCGCCGGCCATGGTAGCCATAAATGCAGTAAAACCCAGGATCACCAATCCTTTGGGCGCCTGTACTACTTTTTGAAAATACACACCGCTCCATTCAAACATGGCGCCTTCGCAAACCATACAACACATGGCAATTAAACCCAGCTTTAATAAAGTAGCGTCAGGTTTGGCAAACAGCGGCCGGTCATCATCGGCATTTACATCCTGTTGTAATGTATTTCTGTACAACAAGCCGATCATTAAAAATGCAATGCCGGCAACAATACAAAAATGGGTAAAGGGTTGAAAGTGTAAATTGATCATCAGGTTGCCAATAGTGGCGCCGGTAAAACCAGCCAGGCTCCAGATGCCATGAAACGATGCCATAATGGAGCGGCCATACAGCACTTCTAAAGTTACCGCCTGGGTGTTCACAGCTATGTTAGAGAGATTGCCTATCAATCCAAAAGCAAACAACACCATCACCAGTTGCCAGGTATGCTGCACCAATCCAATATTGCATAAAATAATGGGATACAGGCTGCCTGCTATTAAAACCATCTTCCGGCTGCCAAAATGATGCACCAGCCAGCCTGAAAATGGCAACGACACCATTAACCCAACAGGCAGGGCGAACAAAACGGCTCCCAGGCCGCCATCACTTAACTGCAGGTGTTGCTTTATATCGGGAATGCGGGAAGCCCAACTGGCGAAACATAAGCCGGCAATAAAGAAAAATGCTCCTATAGATAACCGGGCCGCTCTTTTTGAAACCAGCGGCTGCACCATCATACTTTCCATGGGCCCAAAATTACTTTAGTGTTGGCAACACAAAATCATTTTTGCAGCAATTTCTTTTAAATGCACAACCTTCCGGTAACATCCTTCGTATTTCATTGGATTGCATTTGCGTATAAAAGGCAGATAGGACTTCGAATCAAAAGAAAAAAGGCAATAGATAAGATTTATAACCGTTAATGCAGTCTGATTAATATATTTATTTAAATTTACGTGACGGGTTACACTTAGTACCCGTTCATTTAAGGCTCAGTGACTTTCCAACCAGTACACCGGTACACATTTAACTCTCTGGCTAGTAGCAATTAAATCCCTTCCAAACCAGGATTTGTTTTCATGACTTGTCACGAAAACAAGGTGCTTTATTGACGTTAAATACTTCTATTTATGCAAACCTCATCTGTTTCGCAAAGCGATACTGCTATGCAGGCAACAATTAACCCTAAGCGGAATGCCACAGCTGCCGCCATTTTGAATGGTGTAATTGAAAATACCGAAGGCTACACCTGGATCATTGATAAAAGCCTTCACTACATAGTTTGCAACCTGCACCTTCGCAATACAGTAAAACAATTGTGTGGTAAAGAAGTATTGCCCGGCGATGAGGTGATCGATTGCCTTGGCCGGCTCGACCCTACGCAACTCCTGCCCTGGCCTGCTATTTATCACGAAGCTTTTAACGGTTCCATTCAACGATTTACCCACCAACTCTCCATTCAACAGGAAATAGTTTTCTTCGACATTACGGTTGCGCCGGTGCGGGAAGATAATAAGATCATCGCCCTCTCCTGCTCAGCTCAGAATATTACCGAACGTAAAAAAGCAGCCGAAGCATTGCAGCAAAGCGAATTGAAATTCAGATCGCTTATTGAGAACAGCACCGACATTATCGTTCTGGCCAATGAGGAAGGAATTATTTTTTATGGTTCCCCTTCCGGCAAAACTGTATTCGGGTACGAAGAAACTGATTACATGGGGCGGCACGTTTGTTCATTTATACATCCCGATAGTTTACCCGCTATGGGCGATCTGTTACAAAGCCTGATGATACATCCCGATAAGTTATATACCATTGACCTGAAGATCTTTGATAAACAAGGCAATGAACGCTGGGTGCAGGGGCTGGCATCGAACATGCTGCAACGACCAGGCATTAACGCCCTGGTAGGGAACTTCAGAGATATTACCGAACGAAAAAAAGCAGAAGTAGTAATAAAGGAATCGGAGTATCTGTATAAAAATCTATTTTATTATAGTCCACTTCCTATAGGCGTTTGCGATGCCAACACCATGCAATTTCTGGAAGTGAATGAAGCCTGTATAGAACTATATGGCTATACGCGGAAAGAATTTATGCAAATGAAAGCCAATGATATTGTGTCGCCTGAAGAACAATTGGAATTACAATTGCTGTTGCCTAAAATGGACATGCCCAACCGGCCTTCCATCTTACGCAAGCATGTTAAAAAGAATGGCGACGCCATCTTTGTTGAAGTGTGGGCACATTCCATAAATTATAAAGGAAGAAATGCCTGGCTCGTATTGGCCACTGATATTACGGAAAAGATCCAGCTGCAAAACCAACTGGTTGAAAAAGAAATACAACGGCAACAGGAAGTAACCAAAGCAGTGATTGACGCACAGGAAAAAGAACGGGCAATGCTTGGCCGCGAATTACATGACAATATCAGTCAGATGCTCACCACTGCAAAACTGTACCTGCAGTGTGCAAAAGATTCGCCTGCGTTGCAGGACGATATGATTACCCGTAGCAGGAATACCATCATTGATGCGGTGGAAGAAATAAGACGGTTATCAAAATCAATGATTGAAACATTTAACGAAGCAGTAGGTCTGGAATTTTCATTGAGCGAGCTTATTGAAAAGGTTCGACTGGCCCAACCATTCACTATTTCCCTGTACTTC
>CBIMFG010000447.1:0-4912 GCA_966243125.1 uncultured Niastella sp. | reverse complement strand
TTTGGTAGTGAAATAGTTATTAATACCCTCACTGAACTGGATGCCCACTCCGTTTGAAATAGTGGAATCTCCATTCCATAAATTAAAGCTCCTGCCTCCTACGGGCAACATTTGTTTCAGTCTTTCAATATTGCCATCGTTATTGTTATCATCAGATTTTCTTAGAAAATTACCTAAATACAATGTTATATTGGTACTGTCATTTATTTCAAATAAAGCCCCCTGCGTCTCGTACATGCTACCTGTAGAAACCTGAAAATCGCTAATCACAAGCGGATTTGGTGTACCCTTTTTTATTGTTTTGGAATATTCCTTTCCATTGAATTTAAAATGTACTTCAAAAGATTCATCGAAATTATCGTCGTCTTTGTTGCATGCAACGAATAAAAGGGCAATGGCCAGGGTTGTAATTAGGTGCTTCATAATGGGAATAGTGTAAAGGCGGATCAAATATAATATGCAAAATCTAATAATGGTAATTATCAGGCATTAGAAATGATTGTTGAATTAACAATAATTCTTTACGGCAAGCTGTATATTAGCCAAAAATTTACCCCGGGCAACATTCACGTATGAAAAAACATTCACGCCGTTCCGTCATTAAAGCAGGCACACTGGCCGCTTTTAGTTTTAGTCCGCTTGTATCCAGTTTAAATAAAGCATTTGGTAATTCATCAACCCAGGCTGTGGAAGCAGCGAGCGATCTGTTGCTGTGGTACCGCAAGCCGGCAGAAAAATGGCTGGAAGCGTTGCCGGTTGGAAATGGAAAATTAGGCGGTATGGTATTCGGCGGGGCCGCGCAGGAACGCATCAGCATAAGTGAAGACACGCTTTGGACGGGCGGACCTTATCAGCCCGCAGTAGATGTGTCGCCTGAAACAATGGCCAGCATCAAAAAGCTTTCTTTTGAAGGAAACTATACAGAAGCACAGGAACTGGCAAAACAATTACAAGGTAAACCGCACCGGCAGGCGGCCTATCAAACGGTAGGTGAACTGCAGCTCAACTTCTCAAATGTTACGGAGACCAGTGATTACCGCCGTGAGCTGGACCTGAATACCGGTATTGTAACCGTAACTTTTACTGCCAATGGTATTCAATATAAACGGGAAACATTTGCCAGCTATCCGCATCATGTTATTGTAACCCGCATTACAGCCAGCAAACCCGGTCAAATAAATTTGACAACTACCTGCACTTCGTTGCATCCCAGTAAAAAACTGACAACGGCTGGCAACAATGCACTTATTATGGATGGCAAAAATGGCGACCTGGTAGTAGAAAATGATGTCACCATTCCGGCTGCATTGACCTGGCAATGCCGGGTGGCGGTAGAGGCAAATGGAGGAAAGCAAACTGCGGTTGACAATGCCATACAGGTTACCGACGCGAATGAAGTAACCATTTTTGCAACGGCTGCTACCAGTTATATCAGCTTTAATAACGTAAGTGGCAAACCAGATCAATTGTGCGCGGCCGTTATCAAAAAATGTACCGGTCAACCCTACGCTGCTTTGCGTGCGCAGCATGTGGCCGATTACCAGCAACTCTTTAACCGGGTACAACTTAGCCTTACAAATCAGCCTGCTACTAACATGGCTACCAATGAAAGAATAAAGAATTTTGCCACGGGTAATGATCCTTCTCTGGCGGCGCTTTATTTTCAAATGGGCAGGTACCTGTTGCTATCTTCTTCACGACCCGGTTCTCAACCTGCCAATTTGCAAGGCAGGTGGAACGATAGTTTATCAGCCTCCTGGGGCGGTAAATACACGGTGAATATCAATACGGAAATGAATTACTGGCCGGCGCAGAAAACCAACCTGGCTGCCTGTGAATTGCCCTTGCTGCAACTGGTAAAAGATATTGCAATAACAGGTCAGGTAACAGCGCAAAAAATTTATCATGCAAAAGGCTGGGTTTGCCACCATAATACTGACCTGTGGCGCGCTACTGCGCCCATTGATTCGGCTTTTTCCGGACAATGGCCAACGGGCGGCGCCTGGTTGTGCAACCACCTGTACCAGCATTACCTGTACAGCGGCGATACGGCTTATTTACAGGAGTTATATCCGCTGATGAAGGGTTCGGCCCAATTCTTTTTTGATACCTTGGTACAGGAACCACAGCATGGCTGGTATGTAACCTGCCCCTCGATGTCGCCTGAAAATGGAGTGGCAAAGCAAACTTCCAGTTCGCCCGGCCCTACCATGGATATGCAAATACTGCGGGAGTTGTTTACGCATTGCGCTTCGGCTGCGGGCATCTTAAAAAAAGATGCAGACTTTTTGAAAGCCTGTAAGGAGATGGTGTTTAAATTGGCGCCTGATCAAATTGGCAAAGGCGGTCAGTTGCAGGAATGGCTGACCGACATAGATATGGAAAATGATAATCATGAACACCGGCATATGTCACCCCTGTATGGCTTATTTCCCGGTTATGAAATTACCCCTGATAAAACAGCCTTGTTTGCAGCGGCGCACAAACTAACGGAAATGCGTGGCTTTTCTGGCCAGGGAATGGGTTGGGGCCAGGCCTGGCGGTTGAACCTGTGGGCGCGCCTGCAGGATTCGGGTAATTGCTGGAAAATGGTGAATGCATTGATCAGTACAAAAACAGAACAGAATTTGTTCGACAAACCACATATTCAACTGGATGGTAATTTTGGTGGCACCTCGGGCATTACCGAAATGCTGTTGCAAAGCCATGCGGGTTCGGTTCATTTGTTGCCGGCATTGCCTGAGCAATGGAACGAAGGTTCGCTGAGTGGTCTTTGTGCCCAGGGCGGTTTTGAGATCACCCAATTGGTTTGGAAAAATAGCCGCATTACCCATTTGAAAATACAGTCGAAACTGGGTGGCAATCTGCGGTTGCAGGTGCCTAATGAAATAGCCCTGCAATCAGGTATTAAGTTGGCCACCGGTGGTAATCCCAATCCGCTTTTTGCGCCTATTGAAATGCCGGAAGCAGTAATGGTACCCAATGCGCCATTGCAACAGGTGGAGCTGAAAAAAACATGGTTGTATGATGTGGCCACGCAGAAGGGGCAGACTTATGAATTCAGGTTTGTTTGATATGAACTAGTTGATTACCACATAATGAGTTACTGATGGCTCATTATGTGGTATTAATACAATGTTTTGTGATTCACTTCCGAAGTTTTAAAAGATCACCGTATCAAATTAAAGCTTCCTTTCTTCACTACAGTAGTCCCATCGGTGAGCACCAATTGAGCGGCGTAAACATATATCCCAACCGGTTGGGGTTTGCCTTTATACATACCATCCCATTTTCCGTAGATATCGTTTGTTTCAAATATTTTCTCGCCCCATTGGTTGAAAATAACCAAACGCATGGTTTGAATAACATTGCTGAATACCTGAAAGAAATCATTAAACCTATCATTGTTTGGCGTAAATGTATTGGGGAAGAAGATCTGATCGCTCAATGTTTGCCCCACTACCCTTTTTGAAAACACCGACGGGCAATCCCATCTTGTTCCAAGCGCTTCAACCATCAGGCCTACTGTATCCTGGCCCTTTAACCCGGCAATATAATGGCTGGTACCAGTATGGCCCGTTGAAGGATCGGTCCAGGTAATGCCATCCCTTGATACCCGGTAACCGGTTGCATTGGCAGCGGGTGTCCACGAGAATTTAATAACAAAACCACCCATTGAATCTGCCGTTAATACCGGCTCCGTGAGCGGGTAACAAATGGTGAACTCAATGGCGCCAATATCGGGTTTGGTGGTGCTGCGGGTTGTATTATTGATGTCGTTGGTAATACTTACCGCAGCACCTTTATCATCGAAGGGTATGTATGTTGGGGTAAAATCGGCTTGCGACGGGTTGGCATACAATGGGTCGAGGCTGATGGAGTTGGAATCTTTTTTTACCACCTGCCAGTCTGTTAACTGCGCATAGGTTTTACCACCCATAGCACCGGTATTGCTGATACCGGCTGGGGCAGTAACCAAATAATTATTGTTATCTGCCTTAAGGGCATTGTCGGTTCCATTTATGAAGATACCGGTTCTTGTTCCCAAACCGCCTCTTTTAACAAGTACGCTGTTGTTCCTGAACTCTGCATTAACCGTCACATTGCCAAATAATCCCAGGCCCGCGGTAGCAATACCGGCATTGGTGGTGCCTGTTGAGTCTTCCAAAGAAATGGTGTTGTAAAAGATCTTCAGGTTATTGGAGCTTCTTGAATAAACACCGTATTGGGGACCAATACCCCTGAAATTATACAACAGGTTATTGCAGGCAATATTGGGCGCCGCAACGGTACCAAGCACTGCTTCAAAATGAAGACCGTGCGTTTCAACGGTTGCCACTTTACTATCGGTTAACAGGTTGTGCACCTTGTTCCTGCTGATCTTATTTCCATACGGCGCCATGCCAAAACCTGCGGATTGTTTTAAATAGATACCGTTGAAGTTAGTAAAAACAGTACGGTTGAGCTGGCTGATGTCATTGCTATCTACCAACGTATTGGCAACGCCATCGAGATAAATACCGAACCCACAGTTGTCGGTTATTTTATTGCCGCATATGACATTACCTAAAGGAATGGGCGAAGGAGCAATATAAGTGCGGGAAGTATGGCAAATGCCATAAAATCCCCCTGTAACGGTATTGTTGGAAATTATGTTGCTGTCGCAATAGGTAAAATTAGTATAGTTTATTGGGTCGTTGCCGCTGTTATTGATCACAATACCTGCAAACCCATTTGTTACTATACTGGTTGATAATGAAACGGAACAGCGTTTTATGGTGTTATGATCTGCATCGCCCATTAATTGTATACCAAAACCGAAGGATGTGCCCGTTTGCTGTACGTTCAAACTGTCGATGGTTACATAGTCAATACCATTCAGCTTTAACACGGCCCTTTCGTCGGTGTTGGT
>CBIMFG010000446.1:0-4912 GCA_966243125.1 uncultured Niastella sp. | reverse complement strand
AAAGTCCTCTGTAGAAACAGCGGACCTCTAACGATTGCTTGCCATATGAAAAAAACGTAAAAATCTGGTTTAGGGTTTGAGGCTTTGCCTCTGGTAGCTACTCTTTATCTTCTTCTCTTACCGTGCTACCGTTGTTGATGATGTAAAAGTACAGCGCGCTTCACTTTCTACATAACGAGCTTTTGAATGATTTTATTATCGCTAACCTACTTATTCTTATATAAAATCAGCTACCAGCTTGCAACACACGCAAAATTATTTATGATGCCCGGCATCAAAACACACAATGAAAATTCTTTTTAAAAGTATGTTTTACAACTATTTTAATGATGGGGAGTGACTATTAACGAAAAGGGTTGCATTGGCTGTATAAAATTTTCCAGGATTTTAGCCTAACAAATCGCTTTGTTCTCATCAAAGCTGGTTCGTATATTTACGTAATAAGTGTATTGCAATACTTCATCGGTAGCATTTTATTACAACAAATATGATTTCAGCACAAGAGCAACACTTATGAGCCATAAAAATCATTACAGCGCTAATTATGAAAAGCGATTTCTTATTAAACGAAATAACTTCTGGTTAGGCTTTTTTGGTTTCTTTGGTTGTAGCGAAAGTCCATACTTCAACATGCTCAAAGAGCTTTCTACCCGAACAGCAACAAAAGCGCTTCAAGACGATATTGCCCAATTAAGAAATGACTGTAGTAAGGTTATCAATGACATCAATTGAACACACCGGAGAAGGCAAGTGAATAGCACTTAGCATGGCAGGGGTTACTAGCATATAAAAAAAAGGTCCACTGTAGAAACAGCTGACCTCTAACGATTGCTTGCCATATGAAAAAAGGTAAAAATCTATTTAGTGTACTTCAGTAGCTTCATCCCTTTCTTTCTCTTCTTACCGTGCTACCGTCGCTTCTGCTGTAAAAGTATAAATCATTTTACGCTTCCTATAACGAGCTGTTGCTTCCTTTTATTATATCTAACCTTATAATAACTTTAAAAAATAAAATAAGTGTACAGAAAACCTTTCAATGGTCTATTCTTTTACCTGGGCTGACTGGCGATTGCCCCAAACAGTTGCATGACCCCGGAATTAATTATCTTTGATTGAAGATACCCATATACCCTAATCATACTTTTATCCATGAACTACCCATCGTTCTCCTTTCCTACTGCAAAAGGTACCTTGCACCTCACCTGCCTGTATGAATGCGAACCCAATAACGGCCGCATGTTGTATGTAGTTCAATTACTGCTTGATGAAGCCGACGTTACCCGGCAATTTTTTGATGGCTGGAACCATATCAATACCAACCTTCACAAATACGTACCTGTATCCGGCAACAAACAATGGATCTATATTCCCAAAGAAGGCGATCATTTCCTCATCAACACAGCAACCTTAGAAAAAACAGGTTTGCCGGATCTTGAAGTATCGGCCACTACCTTTATCGGGAATCTATTTATTGGGGGCTATCTTCTTATTGTGGGCAAAAGGCAACTAATCTCAAAAAACCTGCATACCGGCGCCACAGCCCTGCTAAACCAATACGATGCCCATACTTACTTCAAGGAGGTACAAATAAACGACGAACATTCCATCACCATTGTATTATCTAATGGAGCTAAAGACACCGTATCCCTTCACACCTTTCAACTTATTCATAGAAACGTAGACCGCTGGGGCGAAATATTGTAGGAGGGGGTAAAAAGAAAAAAGCCGTCTGTAGAAACAGTCGGCCTCTAACGATTGCTTGCCATATGAAAAAAGGTAAAAATCTCTTTTGTAGTACTTCGGGTAGCTCATCTTTTCTTTCTCTCTGTTACCGTGCTACCGTTGTTGATGAAGCAAATGTACACCGCGCCATGTAATTGTCATAATCACGTTTTTCACGGTTTTATTATGCCAAAGGGCTTCTGCTAACTCCCAAACCCTTACTGCTCCTGGATTTCCTGCATTGTAACCTATGGTTTCCAACGCTCACCCGGCGTGACCAACCACCCATTCCTTTACTTTTCTTTAACAAATTTTAACGCTGCCGAACCTTAGTTCTGCCGCAGTTAGCGCCTGAGTCCCGGATACCGGACAGCTATTCACCATTGACCATTCACCATTCACCATGTAAATCACTTGTTAAGCACCCCCTGCAACCTTCCACATCTCAGTATACTTTATATTTTTGTACTGTCATGCTCAAAAAGATACTGGCCTATATCTTACTGTTCGCTCACCTGAACACCTCCATGTTCATTCCACAAATGGACGATGAGGTGGACAGCTATGACAGTGCCGGTAATCAAATTGACGACATCAACACCCTGATCGAATATATTGACCAGGATATACTCGGCCATTATGATACCAGTCCGGAAGATGAGGACGATGATACCGGCCGCCCCCTGCATGTAATAAAGATCGTTGACTACGCGTATCACCCCTTCTTTGAAGAAGCGCAAACAAAAGAGGCTATTAAAGTAGAACCGCAAATAGTTTTTACCGGTTATGTGGAGCATAAGTTGCCTGCCGGTTTTACCGATATACTGATTCCGCCACCGAAACAGGTACAAGCCTAAAAGGCAAAAGCATCCCCTATTACAAACTGTATAATAAATAACCACCATCGGTGGCTATTGAGCATTTGGTGTTAGCCTTTGAGCTTACAGCTTATAGCTTACAGCTTTTGTATCAAACCGACTTCTCGTACTTAAATAAATCAACAATGAAATTCACCTCATTGGTGCGGTTCGCATTGGTGCTTATGTGCATATTTGGCATAGTAACACACAGCGCCGCCCAGGACACCCTGCACATTTCGCTACCCGATGCAGAAAAACAGTTCACCGAAAAAAACCTGGCCCTGATGGCGGAAAAGTACAACATCGACATCGCCCGCGCCCAGGTACTGCAAGCAAGGGTTTACAACAATCCCAACGTACAGGTAGTAGCCAACATTTACAACCCCGAACAAAAAAAGTGGTTCGATGTAAGCAATGCCACCGGCGAATACATTGCCAACGTGCAACAACTGATTACCCTGGCCGGTAAACGCAACAAACAAATAAAACTGGCCGAAACAGGGGTACTGATGGCGGAGAACCGGTTTTATGATCTCTTACGCACCTTGCGCTACACCCTCCACAGCGATTTTTACCAGGCCGGGTTTCTGCAACAGGCCATCTCGGCTTACCAAACACCTATTGCCAGTTTACAAAAACTTACTGCTAACTACAACGAGCTGCAGGCAAAAGGGGTGATCACGCTGAAAGAAGTGGTGCGGGTTAAATCGCTTTTATACAACCTGCAAACGGAACAAACAGCCCTGCAAAACCAGTTGAACGATGTGGAAGCGGAGTTGCAACTGTTGTTACAGAATAACAAAGCCTGGTTTGTGCCTCAAACAACTATTCAGGCAGCTACCCTGCCCTCTATTCGTCAGTACCAGTTACCGGTGCTGATCGACAGCGCTTATTCCAACCGGTACGATCTGCAACTGGCGGCCAACTCGCTTACCTATAGCCAGCAAAATTACAGTTTGCAAAAAGCCCTGGCGGTGCCCGACCTTACCGCCGGCGCGCAGTTTGATAAACGAGGCAGCTTTGTAAACAACGCTACCTTTTTTACCCTGGCTATGGACCTCCCCTTTTTTAACCGCAACCAGGGCAACATCAAAGCGGCTAAAATGGCCATCGATCAAAGCACTACTGCTTTCACCCAACAAAAGTTAAGCGTAGAAAACGAAGTGCAACAAGCCTATGGCAAGGTGCTGAACACCGAAAAAATGCTGCAAAGCATTGATCCCGGTTTTCAAAACGACTTTGATAAACTGCTCAAAAGCATTACGGAGAATTTTGAAAAAAGAAACATCAGTCTGCTGGAGTTTACCGACTTCTACGATAGTTACAAACAAAATGTACTGCAGTGGAATCAATTGCAGAACGATCGCATTCAGGCCATTGAAAGCCTCAACTTCACCATCGGAAAACCCATTGTAAACCTATAATAAAAGAGATCATGATCACCAATAAAATAACCATCACCGCTGCCCTTCTTATTGCCACCGCCGTGGCCGTTTCGTGTAACCGGCCACAGGCTGCTACGCCTAAAGAAAATAATACGTTAGACAGCATCATTCGTACCGTAACCACCGCGCCGGTTACGGTGGAAAACGAAACGGAATCCACCAAACTGAATGGTAAAATACAGGCTAATGAAGACCATCAGTCGAAAGTATACGCCCTGGTTAGTGGTAAAATAAAAAGTGTGACTGTAGCCCTGGGCGATAAAGTGCAAAAAGGCCAAACCCTGGCGGTGTTGCAAAGTATGGAAGTGGCCGGCAATTCAAACGACCTGGCGCTGGCCGAAAGCAATGTAGCCCTTACCAAAAAGAACCTCGAAAGCACCAAAGACCTGTACGATGGTAACCTGGCTACGGAACGGGATTATATGAACGCCAAGGTGGATTATAATAAAGCCCTGAGTGAACTGAACCGCGCCAAAGAAGTACAGTCCATCACCGGCGGCAAAAACGCCACCTACGAATTAAAGGCGCCGCTGAGCGGGTATGTTATCGAAAGAAATATTACCGGCAACTCTGAAGTACGGCAGGATAACAACAACCCACTGTTTACCGTGGCCGACCTGAGCACCGTTTGGGCCATTGCCAATGTATACGAAAGCGACATCAGTAAAATTCATACGGGTGATGAAGTAACGGTAACCACCCTGGCCAATCCCAATAAACCATACACTGGTAAGATAGATAAGATCTACAACGTACTGGACCCGGCCACCCGCACCATGAAAGTGCGCATCAGCATGCCCAACCCCAATGCCGAATTAATGCCTGAAATGTTTGTGACCGTAAAAGTAAACGGACAACCAACGGGTAGTATGCTGAGCATACCCT
>CBIMFG010000445.1:0-4912 GCA_966243125.1 uncultured Niastella sp. | reverse complement strand
CTGTTTGGTCACCAGGTTTTGCGCATTGGCGGTTTGATGGTCTTCTGCCGCAAACGGAAAAGGCACAAACACCACCGGCTTCTTTGCTACACATAATTCTGCTACTGACATGGCGCCGGCTCTTGATATCACTATATCTGCAGCGGCATAGGCATATTCCATTTGGGTAATAAAACTATTGGCCCAGATGTTTTTGTTTTCTACGGCAATGGCGCTGGCTTTTTCTGCATACGGTTTACCCGTTTGCCAAATCAGCTGTACATTGTTTTGAGTAAAGGCTGCAATGCCGGCATCTATGGCTTCGTTAATTCCCTTCGCACCCAAACTGCCACCCGTAACAAAAACCGTTTTCTTCGCCGGTTCCAACCCAAAGAACTGTATGCCTTCACTGCGGCTGATGGTATTGTTTACAATATTCTGCCGCACCGGATTGCCGGTGATCATGATCTTTTCGGCCGGAAAGAATTTTTCCATTCCATCGGTGGCCACAAATATTTTGCGGGCCTGTTTGCCCAGCAACATATTCGATTTACCGGCGAAGGAATTGGCTTCATGTATGAAGGTGGCAATTCCCTGTGCCTGTGCATAGCGCAATACTGGAAAACTTGAATAACCACCCACCCCTATCACGGCATCGGGTTGAAACGTTTTGATGATGCTTCGTACCTGCCAGAAACTTTTTATGAGTTTAAATGGCAGTCCGATATTTTTGATCAAAGAACTTCTGTTAAAACCGGCTATATCCAGCCCTTGTATTGCATACCCAGCCTGCGGCACTTTTTCCATTTCCATTTTTCCTTTGGCGCCAACAAACAAAATGTCGATGCCTGGCTGAAGTTTGCGCAATGCGTGTGCTATTGCCACTGCGGGAAAAATATGTCCGCCCGTTCCGCCACCTGCTATAATAATCTTTTTATTCACGGATATGTTTTTAAGATGCTCACTTTCCTTCTCTCAAATCATTCATCGCTATATCGGTTAGTGGTTTCAACGCTGCTAATTTTGCAGCCTTCTCCTCGGTTGTTTCCACTTTCTCTTTTTCTTTCTCTTTCTTTTTTGCTTTTGGCTTTTTCGGCTTTTCTGCTGACTCTTCCTCAGCTTCTTCTTCTTTTACTTTTTTCTCAGCTGTTTTTTTACCTTCTGCCGCCGGGGCTTCCAGTTGTTCCACATTGCGGGCCACACTTAAAATAATACCGATGGCCAAACAGGTGAACAGGAACGAGCTTCCGCCCATACTTACCAGTGGTAAGGTTACCCCGGTTACCGGAAACAGGTTCACGGTTACCGCCATATTAATAAGCGCCTGTATCACCAGCGTGAAGCTTAACCCCAACGCCAGAAATGCCCCAAAAGCATAAGGGCATTTTTTAAATATTTTGATACTCCTTAACAGGAATAGCAGATAGATAAAGATCAAGAAACAGCCTCCCGCCAGTCCATACTCTTCAATGATGATGGCAAAAATGAAATCCGAATACGGATGCGGTAAAAAGTTCCGCGTTTGGCTGTTGCCAGGTCCCAGCCCCAGTAATCCGCCTTTTGCAATAGCGATCTTCGACTGGTTTATCTGGTAGTTTTCATCTTTGTCAACCTGTTTGCTGTCGTAAATAAAATTCTGCACGCGGCTTATCCAGGTTGGCACGCGGGCAATGTGTAAAAAGAAAGGCAGCTCGGCGCACTTCTCTTCTTTTTTATCGTAGAACCCAACGGCCAGCATTACCAGAAAAGCAACCGGTATTAATGCTACGCCAATGGTCATCAACAGGTGTTTGGTACTTACGCGGCCTATAAATAACAGCAACATGCTGGTAGCGCCTACCAGCAATGCAGTACTCAGGTTGGCGGGCGCAATCAATACACAAATGATGCCCACCGGTATGATCACCGGAATGAATCCTTTTTTGAGATCCTTGATCACCTCCTGTTTCTTGCTCAGCAGCCGGCTCAAAAACATGAACAGCGACAGCTTTGCCAGATCGGATGTTTGGAAGGTTAAATTGATGATAGGTAACCGTATCCACCGGCTACCTTCATTTAGTTTTAAACCAAAGAATAATGTATATATCAGCAATGGCACTGATGCCATGAATAAGATGCGTGCTACCCTGCTCCACAGCGTATAATTAACCCGGTGCGAAAAGTAAATGATGCCCAGGCCCACGGCGGTAAATACTACCTGTTTAAACAGGTATACTTCCGTGTTTCCGCGGTTATACTTGTATGCCAGCAAGCCGGTTGAACTGTATACGGCCAACATTGATACCAGGGCCAACACTACCACTATTGCCCAAATCACTTTATCACCCCTGGTTTTGCTTAGCAAGCCGCCAGTTGCTCCCCTACCGTTAGGCAGATCAGCTCCCTTTAACGATATGTCATTTGCGCCCGTCATTATCTATATAACAAGAATGTCTTTTCCAGTGTACTTACTACTAACTACTTACCCCTCTCCTTCGTTACTTGCAATTCATAATTCGCGAACTGCCTGTTTGAACTGATCGCCACGATCTTCATAGTTCTTGAACAGATCGAAACTTGCGCAGGCCGGACTTAACAACACCGTATCGCCGGGGTTAGCAAAATGAAATGCTGCTTTTACTGCTTCGTCGGCACTGCCGGTATTTACGATCAGCTGTACATCGTTTTTAAATGCGTCGTGTATTTTAAGATTATCAGTTCCCAAACAAACGATCGCTTTTACTTTTTCGCGAACGAGGTCTAAGAGAATTGAATAATCATTTCCTTTATCTACGCCACCCAGTATAAGAATAGTAGGGCGTTCCATGCTTTCCAGCGCAAACCAGGTACTGTTTACGTTAGTGGCTTTGCTGTCGTTGATGAATTCAACACCACGTACGGTTGACACTGGTTCCATTCTGTGCGCCAGCGACTCAAACGTTTGCACGGCTACGCGGATCTTCTCCTTGCGGATGCCCATCGTTACGCCACCTAAAGCTGCTGCCATTGTGTTATTCTGGTTGTGTTTTCCCTTTAAAGTAAAATCACTCACATTCATCTGTATCTTTTCGTCGTCAACTGTTACAGTCATCTGTCCGTTCCTGATAAAGCCGCCCTGGGGTAATTCTTTACTCATACTGAATGGTAATGGGTTAGATTTGATGGAATATTTCTCTAAGTATTGCATGGTCACCGGGTCATCGGCACAGTATATGAAATAGTCCTGCGCTGTTTGGTTTTCCGCAATCCTGAACTTACTATGTATATAATTCTCGAACCGGTACTCATAGCGATCCAAATGGTCTTCTGAGATATTGGTGAGAATCGCAATATCCGGTCTGAACGTTTGGATATCATCTAACTGAAAACTGCTGATCTCGGCCACATACCATTCTTTTGGATCTTCAGCAATCTGTTTCGCAAATGAATACCCGATGTTCCCTACCAGCGCGCAATCCAAACCTGCTGTTTTGCAAATATGGTACATGAGCGAGGTAGTAGTTGTTTTTCCGTTACTACCGGTAATGCCAATGATCTTACTGTTGCCTTTGTAGCGATACGCAAATTCAATTTCACTGATAACGGGTATTCCTTTTTTCCTGATCTTCTTTACCAACTCGTTCTTTTCAGGAATGCCCGGGCTCTTCATCACTTCATTTGCATTCAGGATATTCTCTTCGGTATGTTGATTTGCTTCCCACTCAATCTGATGCTTATTCAACTCCTCTTTATACTTCTCTTTAATTGGTCCACCGTCTGATACAAATACATCGTACCCCTGCTGCCTGCCAAGGATGGCAGTGCCTACGCCGCTTTCGCCGGCCCCAAGTATTACCAAACGCTTACTCATTGTAATTACTAACTCCATTACGTCCCGAGGTTATCGGGACAACTTTTTAATTAATCGGGATTAACCGGATTAAAGGGGGTTCTTCGCTAGTTTGAATCTTTACTGCTCTACCACACTCTACCTACTACTATGATTGGTTTTCCTTAAGTGGAAATTCAGAGTGGTGGTTTTTCAGTAATACACTTTATGTTTTTTAAGGTACCGGCTAACCGATCACGCTCCTTTTATTATCTTATTTTTAAAGTCACTATCGCAAACACGATGCACAGGATGGTTACAATCCAGAACCTTGTTACGATCTTCGATTCATGATACCCCAGTTTCTGGTAGTGGTGATGTAGCGGGCTCATCAGAAAGATGCGTTTGCCCTCACCATATTTCTTCTTTGTGTATTTGAAATAAGAAACCTGCAAACTTACGCTCAACACTTCCACCAAAAACACCCCGCAGAAAATGGGGATCAACAATTCTTTCCGCACAATGATGGCCAGTGCTGCAATGATACCACCCAGGGTTAAACTACCGGTATCACCCATAAACACCTGCGCGGGATAGGCATTGTACCACAAAAACCCAACGCATGCCCCTATTAACGCACCAATGAATATACTCAGCTCACCCAGGTTGGGGATGTACATAATGTTCAGGTATTCTGCAAACCGCAGGTTACCGCTGGCATAGGCAAAGATGCCTAAACACGCCCCAATGATCGCACTCGTACCCGTTGCCAACCCATCAATACCATCGGTTATATTGGCGCCGTTTGATACCGCGGTTACAATAAAGATCACAATGATCACATACAAGATCCATGTTAATCCACGTAAACCGGCGGGTAACAATTTTGAATAGTTGAACTCGTGCGATTTTACAAATGGAATGGTTGTAATGGGTTCGTTCGCTTCTACAAAGATCTTTTCTTTGTTATCAACCTGCACCCGGTGGTATTTAACCGTGGCTGAATCAGCGGGTATTTTATCACCGGTGAATTCGCGCCATACTTTGGTATTGTCGTTAAACAACAGTACCATGCCTACCACAAAACCCAACACTACCTGACCGAGTATTTTAAACCAACCGGCCAATCCGTCTTTATCACCTTTT
>CBIMFG010000444.1:0-4914 GCA_966243125.1 uncultured Niastella sp. | reverse complement strand
CAGGTAGGTACCCTGGTAATTGAAGTGGCTGAGAAAGTGGTGCGTCGTGAACTGACCGACAAATCAACACAGGAAAAGTACATTAAGCAATTAGCTGAAGAGGTAAAACTCAATTAGCAAATAACCGATACGACCATTATCACATTTGCTAATTTTCAAATTTTCAAATTCAAAAAATGCCAAACCCTCGTTTAGCAGCGCGTTATGCAAAAAGTTTGATTGACCTGGCTAATGAAAGAAACCAGCTGGAGTCAGTGTATAAGGATATGCTGTATTTGCAGGCGCTTTGTAAGGAAAGTCATGATTTTTTAACGTTAATGCGCAGCCCGGTTGTAAAGGCCGATAAAAAAGTGGCTATAGTACTGGCAGTAACCAAAGGTAAAATAAGTGAGCTTACTGATGCCTTTAACCGGTTAATGATCACCAAAGGCCGTGAAGCATACCTGCCTGAAATCAGCTCGGCATTTATAGAACAGTATAAACATCAGAAAGGAATTCATACTGTTAAACTTACAACAGCTGTGCCTGTAACCGAAGAAATGAAGAAACAGATCATCGCCCAGGTGCAAAAGCAAACGAAGATGGAAACCATTGACCTGAAAGCTACTGTGGACGAAGATCTCATTGGCGGATTTGTATTGGAAATAGGCGATCAGCTGGTAGATGCCAGCGTTGTGTATGATCTGAACAAGATCAAATCGCAATTCATGAATAATGACTTTATTTATAAAATTAGATAGTTCTAACACACAAAAAATCATAAACGGTTATATATGGTAGAGATAAAACCCGATGAGATATCTGCGATATTGCGTCAGCAATTGAGCAACTTTAACGCAGCTGCCGACCTGGAGGAAGTGGGTACTGTTTTGCAAGTGGGTGATGGTATTGCCCGCGTATACGGTTTAAATAACGTACGTGCTGGTGAACTCGTTGAGTTTGAGAATGGCGTACGTGCAATTGCCCTTAACCTGGAAGAAGACAACGTGGGTGTGGTATTGATGGGTGAAAGCGGTGATATTAAAGAAGGCGCTAAAGTACGCCGTACCGGTAAAATCGCGTCTATTAACGTAGGCGATGGTATGCTGGGCCGCGTGGTAAATACATTGGGCGAACCAATTGATGGTAAAGGCCCCATCGCTGGCGACAGATACGAAATGCCCCTGGAGCGTAAAGCACCTGGTGTAATTTTTCGTGAGCCGGTAAAAGAGCCGCTGCAAACAGGTTTAAAAGCGATTGACGCGATGATCCCCATCGGCCGCGGACAACGTGAGCTGATCATCGGTGACCGCCAAACCGGTAAAACAGCTATCGCTATCGATACCATCATTAACCAGAAAGAATTTTACGCTGCTGGTAAACCAGTATTTTGTATATATGTGGCCATCGGTCAAAAAGCATCTACCATTGCTGGTGTGATGAAGACGCTGGAAGACAATGGCGCTATGGCTTATACAACTATCGTTGCGGCTTCAGCTTCTGAGCCCGCTCCATTACAGTTCTATGCGCCTTTCGCTGGTGCTGCCATCGGTGAGTTCTTCCGTGATACCGGACGTCCTGCCCTGATCATTTTTGATGACCTTTCAAAACAGGCCGTAGCTTACCGTGAGGTATCGCTGTTGCTTCGTCGTCCTCCTGGCCGTGAAGCTTATCCTGGTGACGTATTCTACCTGCACAGCCGTTTATTGGAGCGTGCTGCGAAAGTTATCAACGATGACAGCGTAGCTAAGAACATGAACGATTTACCAGATTCAATTAAGCACCTGGTAAAAGGTGGTGGTTCATTAACTGCCTTACCTATCATTGAAACACAAGCGGGTGACGTATCTGCTTACATTCCTACAAACGTGATCTCCATCACCGATGGTCAGATCTTCCTGGAGTCGAACCTGTTCAACGCGGGTATTCGTCCTGCCATTAACGTAGGTATCTCTGTAAGCCGTGTGGGTGGTAACGCGCAGATCAAATCAATGAAAAAGGTAGCTGGTACGTTAAAGCTCGACCAGGCGCTGTACCGTGAAATGGAGGCCTTCTCTAAATTCGGTGGTGACCTTGATCCTGCTACCAAGCTGGTAATTGATAAAGGTGCCCGTAACGTGGAGATCCTGAAACAGGCACAGTATTCACCTTTCTCAGTAGAAAAACAGGTAGCTATTATTTACCTGGGTACACAAGGTTTGCTGCGTGAAGTACCAGTAAGAAAAATGAAAGAGTTTGAAGAACATTTCCTGATGGAAATGGAAAACAAACATGCTGATATTCTGGCTGAATTCAAGAAAGGTAACTTACCTGATGACGGCATTAAGAAAATGGTTAATCTGGCTAACACCCTGATTCCTCAGTACAAAGCATAACATATATTGTTATACGATAATAAGAGCCACCCCGGTAACGGGGTGGTTTTTTTTGTGAGATCGTGAATTCCCAGTGGTAAAAAAAGTTTTAAAAAAGTAATATTACTATTGCATAATTAAGATTCAGTTTAGATATTTGTATCCGATCAGTGATACTGATCAACAATCTCACCCAATCTCCTGTCAGAACCGTACCGTTACTTCCAATTTATTATTACCCCAATTTTCCGTGAAAACTACCAGTTTTTGGTTTCCTATTTTCCTGTGATCTACTTTATTCCGGTCCCTTAAAAACGAATCTGTACAAACATGTACCTTTTGAAACACATATGTATTGGAGCTAATTCCGTGATCGATCGCCTGATCGTAGCACTGGTTCCTACTTCTGCCTGTTTCTGCTCGTTTACTGCAGGGTCCCTAATAAATTCCTGTTCAACTTATTTTAAAATAGCATTATAGCGGAGGTGCTTACCCATCGGGGGAAGTACCAGAAACGTATAGTATTAGCAAGGTGCCTGATGGATATTGTGAAAATGAAAAAATGTGATTGCAAATCAATGAGGTAGAGAAATGTGATGCAACGGTTTGTATTGATATTGTGTAATAAGTGTTATGTATAAAAGTACCCTGATAAACGAACTCAGATCGTGCGAATAAAATCGAAAAAGATTAAAGAGTTTATTTTAAAGGGTACGATCAACAACACCGTCCCGTTTCTACGGGATGGTTCTTTCAAAAGCTTTCAATTCCTATCTGAATACCTCAGCCGAAATTCAATCCTCTGACCAACATTCCAGTTGTCATTATTACTGCTTTGCACAACCGCATGCAGCTTATATAAAGATTTTATTTTAAAGGGTACGATCAACAACACCGTCCCGTTTCTACGGGAGGGAATTTTTTAAAAAGATCGATTTACCAAAAAGACATTAAAGAGTTTATTTTAAAGGGTACGATCAACAACGCCGTCCCGTTTCTACGGGATGGTTTCTTTAAAACCCTTTCTGCACAAATCCCCGTCATTGCGTAACAGAAATCCCATTTCCTTTCTTTAGCTCCGATATCAATTTTACCTGAGTAATCAGGGCTTTAAAGCCTGTTTACTTACACTGTTTACCTTCTATGTGTTTAGCCACGATAACACAACAGCTACCTGCTGCAAACCGGTTGCTGACTGTATTGTCGCATAAATTTTATTGTGCGCCCGGGAAGGCGCGCCCTATACTACCGTAACAATTTAAAATGTATGTGATGAGTAAATTTTACCTCCAACTCTCAAAGAAAGATTATTGGCTAAGCGCTCTCATGACCGTAACTGTCATGCTGACAATATCAGCAGTTACACAGGCACAGGGCCTTGAATTTGTAGATGGAAAACGCATTCAGGGCGCTGATGGCGCCGATAATACCGTATACAAGTTTGCCGGTGTTACAAAAGACGTAGATGGTTATATCAGGATCAGCGGCCGTTCATCTTCAGGTGTTAAATTAACCAACATTGACCTGGATAATACCGGTTGGAATAAAGCCTTTCAACCTCAGATAGAATACAAGAACAAATCGGCTTTCGGCAGTGAAAAAGACTGGTGGATGGAATTTGAGATCTCTTTTTTATCTGCAATGGACAATTCACCAGTTGCCATTTCAAGTATGGACCTTACTGCCATTGATATTGACGGTGATGATAAACATGTGAATGAATGGGTATCGTTGTATGGCCTTAATTCCTATACTACCGAACGCCGTACTTCGCTACAGGTGGCAGACCTGCTGGAAAATATCTTAAGTGTGTTAACGCTTACCGGTAAAAAATTTGCAGGCCCGCTTACACAGTATGATAATATTGATACCAGCGCTACCAGGGTAATGACAACCGCCAGATACACGAATAAAAGCAAATTCAGGATCAGGGCTGGCGGACACAGCACCGATAATGATATTTCATCGGAACGTATGTACTCATTCTGGTTCAAATCATTTAATTACCTCGCGCCTGTACAGGGTTCATTACCTGTTTTGCTGAATTCGTTTACGGCACAAAAGAGCGGCAACCAGGTGATCCTGAACTGGAGCACCGATATGGAAAAGGATTTCAGCCATTTTGTGGTGGAGAAAAGTTTGAATGGAAAAGATTATGCTGATGCGGGCGTAGTGTTTACAGAAGGAAACAGCAGCAGCATACGCAAAGACTACTCCTTTAAAGATGACCTGAAAAACGTTTCTAAGGGGCTTGTGTATTACCGTCTTAAAATGGTTGACCTGGATGGGAAATACAAACAATCAGAAGTACGGATCATACGGTTAACAGAAGATAATGCAGCCCAAAGCATCACTGTTTATCCCAACCCGGTAGTAAGCGACCTGCGAATAACCCTGGCCAGCGGCTGGCAGGATAAACCGGTGCATTTTCAGGTACTGAACGCCAACGGGCAAAGTGTGGTACAATTCGACAGACCCAGGGCGAGCCAGACAGAAAGCATTAGCGTCAATAATTTAAAGCCGGGGCTGTATATAGTAAGCGTGTCCAACGGAACGGACTCGGCTCTGCAACGGTTTATAA
>CBIMFG010000443.1:0-4929 GCA_966243125.1 uncultured Niastella sp. | reverse complement strand
ATACGGTGCATTGCCAACCAAGGGTTTATTACCCATTCAAAAAGACAACCTGCAACATTTGCTTGAATTTGATAACCGCGAAATCTGGTTCAGCAAACAGGAATACCTGTCAGATGCCATGCGCAGACTGGAGTTGGGCGAACATTGTTATAGCTGGGTTGAAAATGGAATATTACTCGGTTGTGCCTGGTTAACAAACGGCAAACACGCTACTGCCGAACACGATGCAGGTAAAACCGACGGCTGGTTTATTTCACTGTCGGGCTTATACTATCATCAGAAAGGCCGCAAAAGGCTTTCCCTTTTTCTACAATCAGTTGCCGCTGAACTGGCAGCCGATACCATTTGCGAAACCTTTTACGTTGTTAATAACAGCAACGATCAGCGTATTTTTGAAAAGGCCGGGTTTTCTTCAGTACAAACGCCGGAGCTCTACTTCGAAGATCTTCAGGCTTCAGATAAGACCAGAAATAAAACAGCCGAAGCATTTGATGGCGAAGGAAAGCCAGCTATCGATTACACCATTGAAATAGTTACAGGTTCAGCAGTTATTGATCTGATGAAGGACCCAGCATTTCATAAAAGCTGGGACCAGCTTTTTGAAGCCTGTCCCTGGGCTACTGTATTTCAAACCCATGCCTTTATTTCATCCTTTTACCACGCTTACCGTGAACAACATTTTCCCATTCTTGTAAAGGCGGTTGCAAAAGGACAATTGCGGGGCGTGCTGCCAATGGCTTTATTACATGTAAAGGCGAGTGACCCTAATGGTGTAAAAAAAAGCGGCAAAATAACAGGCGCCGGCTATTACGAAGCGGAATACCACACCTGGCTGTCGGCGCCTGCAGATGGGAGTAGTTTTATACAATCAGCATTAACCGAATTGATGACGCAATTCCCGCGATCAACCATTTCACTCCGGTTTCTTCCAACGGGCACGCCATTGAATTGGGTTCAGCAAAATAAAAAATGGCATACATGCAGTATAGTGCAACCACACATGGTTCCCCTGGTACACTTCAAGAGCGCAGCTGAGGTGAAAACGGGAAAACATTTCAAAAACAAAATGAACCGTTTAAAGAAAACAGGGGAAGTAGGCTTTGAAAGCATAACCGACCGGGAAACATTTATTAGCAGCCTTGATGAAATGGCCCTTCTGCTCGATTTCAGACAGGGCGCCCTATTCAATAAGCTGCCATTCTATGAAGATCCGGCAAAAAAAGAATTTCTGATTGCATTGTTTGATCAGCAACTGCTTCATACAACCGTATTTAAGGTAAATAGAAAAATAACCGCAGCAGTAATTGGGGCAATAAGGAAAAATTCGGTTTACTTATCGGGCCTCGTTTGCCACTCCCCTATAAATGCCCGTATTAATTCACCTGGCTATATGCACTTTCAATTATTAATAAAACAACTGGCGGAAGAAGGCATTCAATATCTTGATCTTTCACCGGGATATGATGCCTATAAGGATGAACTGGCCACGCAGCATGATGAAGTGCACGAACTGATCATTAACAATTCAAAAAAGTTCCGGCTAAAAAGACAATTCAAAAAATGGTTACATGCCCGAATGATTGCCAGAGGCATACGGCCTATGACAGCCGAGCTTAACCTAAAAAAATTCCGCTATAATTTAAGACACTGGCATCCCGCGCCTGTTATAAAGAGACTGACAAAAAAACTACACAAACAAGAGACACAGCAATGTTATTTAATAAATAAAAGTACACTTGAACAGGCAATAACAACGCCCTGGCAAAAAAACAACCTGGCGCATTTATTGGAAGTTAATTCTGATGACAAAGCAGGCATTTCGAGATGGAAATTTTTGTTAGACGCCATGCACCGGCTTGAAAAAGGGCAACATTGTTTTACCTGGCTCGAAAATGACCAGTTGGTATGTTGTATTTGGGTGAGCTATGGAGAAGATGCGATTACGATAGAGAACTGTTATTGCCGTGCAGTTGCAAAAGAATGGTTACCGGCTTATTTGAAGAACATGGTTATAGAATTGGCAAATAATAAAGAAGAAAGTACGATTCAATTGCTGGCTACAGGTTCGTTAATTAATAAGGCTATGGCAATTGCCGGTTTTGAACCAGCTACTACTTAGATTTTGCTGCCATATCGGTTAATGTAGCCCGTTCATCACCTAATTTGATCTCATCAAAATATAAAACCCTTTTGTTGGTGCTGGTGATCTTATCGCCATTCCAGGTTGCTTTGTAAATGCCCAGTTTCCAGTTAGGGGCATGAAAAGTGCCATCGCTTAGATCATACATGTTGGTACCATTGTATTTGGTAAGCAACTGACCGTCGCGCCAGATCTCAATAAGGCCATCTTCTCCCGCTGAATGCCTGATGTGAAAGATATAGTAATGCCAACCATCTTTTTCAACAGCGCCCAGCATTATTTTGTCTTTGCTCTGTACGTCGGGCTTAATACGGAGAAACAGTTTATCATCTTTTGTTCTGAGGCTTATTGCCGGGCTAACTTTACCACCCTGGTGCCACTGACAAATTACATCATCACTTTTATCGGCGGCATAATTATCGTTGGGGAAAAGAAGCGCAAAGGCATACCCACGTTCGAAGCTATTTTTTTCATCGGGTTTCGGAAATGAAATTTCCGATCGGGTACCACTATTATTTTCCGGGTCAGTATCTCGTAACTCAAAGCGGGCGGCTTTCTTGCCCTGGTACACCGGGTTTGTCACTATTTGCAAGCCATAAGATGTAGCTACCTGTTTCGATAAAAACGAAGGGAAGGGATCGTTTTCTTCAAACCCCAATTGATAAAGAATATGCGCATTGGGGGTTAACTTTCCGGCTTTGCCCTGAAATACTTTTATATAACCATAAAGCATGATTACCGAAAATACAACCAGTAGTAGTATAAGCGTTTTTTTTGGTTTCACATGCACCCGATTTTATTACTATAAATGTACTCTCTTTTCCCTGCAATTAAATAAAAAAGGCGGCCCTGTTACAGAGCCGCCCTTTTTAACCCATCTATATTAATTACTCAAAGTTAATTTGCAATAGTGAATGTGATAGTCTTTGCGGTACCGGCTACACCTTTTGCATCATATGGTGTTGCTTTCAGCGTGTAAGAACCTAACGCTGGTGGGTTCCAGTTACCATAAAAATAATTACCGTTTCCATCGTCGCCATGCAGTGCAAAAGGAGCAGCAGCATCAGTAGAAGTTTTGCTTTGAGCGCCGCTCAATTCAAACTTTACATTAGCAATAGTTCCAGATGTGATAGCACGAACGTTGGCAGTTTTAATGCCCAGTGCGCTCAGGCTGATTGTTGAACCATTTGCAATAGTACTTACTTCTTTTTCAGTTGCTGAGTTTACAAAAGTGAAAGAGGTAACACTTATGCCGGTATTAGTTGGGGTTGTTGGTTGCGTTGTTGATGTTCCATCAGTAGGGCTGGTTGGTGTTGTAGAAGTACCACTACCTTTAGGCAACATTTCATCATACGTTGCAGTTGCTTTACCGTATTTAATATCATCGAAATACAGTACACGCAGGTTGGTAGAAGTAGTTTTAGTACCATTCCAGTCTGACTTGTAGATACCCATTTTCCAGTTAGGAAGGTGGAAATCTCCTGTAAGTGCATACATACTTGCACCTTTACGGGTTACGAGTTTTTGACCGTCTTTCCAGATCTCGATCAAACCATCAGAACCTGCTGAGTGAATGATATGGTATACATAAGTATGCCATCTGTCTTTTTCAATTGTGCCCAGGTCAGTTCTGGCATCGTCTGGTGTTCTCATAAGAAGATGGCCATTTGTTACACGCATTGAAATAGCAGGGGTAATACCACCGCCACCATGCCACTGGGTGATCACTTCATCATCAGTTTCATCTTTGTATTGTGCGCTTGGCATATACAGTGCATAAGAATACCAGAAATTGTTAGTAGTAGGCGTAGGGAAAGAAATTTCAGCCCTTGTACCACTGTGACTTTCGGGATCGGTATCTCTTAATTCAAAACGAGCTGATTTTGTACCATTGTAAGCCTGAGTTGTAGAAGCAGTAATTCCATAGGTTGTTGCATATTGGATACTTAAACTCAACGGGCCGGTTAAGAAACTGCTGCCATCAGCATTTTCCTGCCAGATTATATTTCCACCTGATGTTGCTTTTGTTGATACCAGTTCATCACTTGCAGCAGCATCTAATTTTGGTTCAACGTTCTTCTGACAAGCAGCCAATGTAGCCAGTAATAGGGAAACGGTCAGCACACGCTGATTTCCACGTAACAAATTGCCTCTTTTGTGCATCAAAGTTTTCATTTTAGGTTGTTAATTTCTAGATTTAAAAAAAGTTTTCAATTGCCGGTAACGTCTTGCTTTACGCATAGAACTTCCCCATTCACATCACAAGTGTATTTTTTTAACTTGCGATGCGTTACATGTCTGCCACGCCGCGCCATGCGACGTGTAACAGTAGATCCCTCTCTTATCATTTCTGAAGACAGATACAAATGCTTTGTTCTGTCGCTATCATTTCCGGTGACCCGGAAAGCCAAGGTCTATATTCATAGAGTACTAACTATTAAGAAACATAGCCAAGGTTATAGATAAGGAGCTTACACAAGGGTGATGGAAAACGGATGAGAACCTAACTAAAATAAGATCCGGGACAATTGAAGTAAAGCCGTGCTCACGTACATCCATAGAAATTCCTCTTCGAAAACGTTTCCATGATATTCACATAACAGTGTGCCCGTACAGTACCGGATTGGTGTATCCAGATGCTGTCATTGGCAGAATCACTGTTTAACAAATCCTGACTGACTGAATTAATTATTTACAAACCTCTTCCATGTAGGTGATCTGTAAATAACCACTAAGCCATTCAGATGATTTGACGTGAGTCATGAAGAACAGTTACTAAAGCCATATCG
>CBIMFG010000442.1:0-4930 GCA_966243125.1 uncultured Niastella sp. | reverse complement strand
AATTACGGCATTTTTACGCTGCAGTTGACCTCGCATAAATTGCTGCGTTACCTGGCATTTATTCCATTGTTGCTGGCTTTGATCAGTAACGGCTTCATTACCGGCTACAGCAGCTTTTATTCACTGACATTTCTGGTACAAATTCTGTTTTACGGCGCAGCAGCCTTCGTTGCACTCAATGACGGCACCAATAACCGCTGGTTAGGTCTGGCCAATTATTTTTGCCTGATCAATATCGCCTCCGCCATGGCCTTTCTCAAATTTCTTGGTGGCAGGTTTGGCAATGTCGTGCAGCAAAGCAGCCCAACGCAACCACAGGTCGTTGGTATGTCTTGAAATATTATCTACTACCTGTAAAGTATGGTAAAAATTATCTTTGTGGCCCATGCCATCAATGTACTCAGCGCCGGCCAGGTCAACCAGTTGCGGGAAAATGATGTGCAGCAATCCGCTTTGGTACAACAGATCGAGCCCCACAGAAGGTTTGGCGCTTAACAGGATCTTATTCAGTTCTTCAGTAATGCGTTCCTGCGAAATGATCCGAATGCGGTCTGCCTGGTCTTTTATGCTTTGAAAGGTGACCGGTGCAATAGTAAAACCCAATTGCGAAGCAAACCGAACGGCCCGCATCATACGCAAAGGATCGTCGCTGAATGTTTGTCCGGGATCCAGTGGTGTTTGTATGATCTTGCGCTCCAGATCGAGCACGCCGTTAAATGGATCGATGAGTTTGCCATAATCGTCTGCATTCAGGGAAATGGCCATGGCATTGATGGTAAAATCCCTTCTGTCCTGATCGTCTTTTAACGTACCGGGCACTACTTCCGGGTTACGGCTGTGATAGCGGTAACTTTCTTTTCGCGCGCCTACAAATTCTATTTCAAGTGCCGATTTTTCGTGTACGGGTTCCTGCCCTTCTTCATTAACAACCTCGCTATTCTCTTCATCATCTTCACTAATCAAATGTTCATGCGATACTTTCTCATCACCCACTTCATAAAAATGCTTCAGCTTTATTTGGGCGGTGCCAAAGTTCTTGAAGAAAGAAACCGAAGGTTTTGGCTGGAACCGTTCTGCTACTTTATGCGCCAGTTGAATGCCATCGCCTACACATACAATATCCGCATCCTTGGTGGGACGGCCCAACAATTTATCGCGCACAAAACCACCAATTACATACGCGGGCATGCCCAGCTCTTCGGCAGCATGCGCGATCTTTTTAAAAACAAACAGTTCTTTATCGTTGCACTTTATATCCATTAAGCAGCAAATGTATTAATAATACTATAAACTATTCAGCAGTTGCGCATTGGTTATGTCATTGGCGCATTTGAAATGCCCCAGGGGACACGCCGGCCGGCCATGTAACCCACAGGGGCGGCAGGGTAACGGCTCCTGCACCTCTACAATAAAACGCTTGTGGGATAATGGTCCAAACCCAAACGATGGCAGGGTGGAACAATATACCGCAGTAACCGGTGCATTTACCGATGAAGCAAAATGCATAGGCGCGGAGTCGTGTACGTAATTAATGGCAGCCTCTTTCATAAGAGCGGCCGATTGTAAAAAACTAAGTTTACCACACAGGTTCACCACAGTGGCTTGTATACCCGCTGCGGTACGAATTTCTTCACCCAACGCTACATCACCAGGTGCACCCAGTAAGTAAATGGTATAATTAGCAGGTATTTCCTTTGCAAAACTGATCCACTTATCTTTTGGAAATTGTTTGGTAAACCATACCGACGCCGGTGAAATGGTGATATACGGCTGTTTCTTATAACGCTGCACCATGGCTGTATCCTGCGCCGAGGGATACAGGTGAGGATTTAATACTTCCTCATTGGTAAATTCCCTGATCAGTTCATTATTGCGGTCAACTTCGTGAATGGGATGGTTCACATCGCTGATAACGTGTTTTATTTTTTTATTGAACAGCCAGCTTAACGGGTTCTTATCGAAACCGATTGTTTCCCTGGCTCCAGAAAAAGCGGTGAGTATACCGGTAGCGGCAAACCGCTGTACGTTTATTACTTTATCATAGCGCCGTTTACGGATGACGCCTAACAGCTTAAATAAATTTTTGAGCTTGCCGCTTTTTTTATCCCAGATCAGCACTTCGTGCAAATAGGGATGGTTTTGCAGCAGGCCTTCATTGCCTTTTCTTACCAGAAAATCAATGTGCGCATCGGGAAAAAACCGGTGTAGTTTTTCCACAATGCCCGTTGCCAAAACCACGTCGCCAATAAAAGCTGTCTGTATTACTAAAAACTTCATGATTATGTTTGTTGTTTGCAGTTTGGGGTTTGTGGTTGCTGCCGCATTTTGAGGCTCAAAATTAATTTTGAACTACCCATAAAAGAACAACAAACCATAAACAACAAACCACAAACGTTTATTCTCTGATTACAGTTACACTCCCATCCTTATTCCACTTGATTATAGAAGAAGCCGCATGTTGAGTGGTTTCATTTTGGCGGTGTTGCACAATGTAGTCAACCCCCTGCCAAATGGCCGGCGAAACATCGTGAAAAACAGCCGGTGAAGGATCGCCCGAGATGTTGGCTGAGGTAGATACAATGGGTTTGCGAAACCGTTTGATCACATGTTTGCAAAAGGGATCTTTTACAATCCGGATGGCCACTGTTCCGTCGGCATTGATCACATTATCGGCCAGCCCTATGGCGCCCTCATAAATAACCGTGGTAGGCTTTTTTACCTTGGCCAGGTAATCGAACACATGCAGGTCAATATGCGCCACATATTGCATCAGCTCCTTTTCATCGGCCAGCAAAATGATCATACTTTTTGCCTCAGGACGCTGTTTCAGGTTAAAAATGCGGTTAACAGCCGCTGCATTGGTAGCGTCGCACCCAATGCCCCAGATGGTATCGGTTGGGTAAAGGATGAGGCCCCCACCCTGCAATACTTTTAAACAATGGTCAACGTCGTTTGAAAAATCCATGGTGCAAATGTAGGGTCAAAAAGCCTTTTCCTGAAAAACCGCTAAAAACCCCGGGGTTTTACAACTGATTAATGATCTGTACTGTATGTTTGCAAAAATTTAAAGAAATGCAAGACCTGATACTGGAAGCCTGGGGCAACCGCGAGTTATTAAAAGAAAAAAAATATACCGATGCGGTAAAAGCTGTTATTGAAGAAGTTGACAAAGGCCGTTTGCGTGTGGCGTCGCCCACAGATGGCAAATGGGCCGTGAATGAGTGGGTAAAACAGGCGATCCTTATGTATTTCGGCATTCAGCCCATGCAAACATGGACCATGGAGCCGTTTGAGTTCTATGACAAAATGCTGCTGAAGAAAAATTATAAAGAGCTGGGCGTACGTGCCGTTCCCCATGCCGTAGCGCGTTATGGCGCGTATGTGGCCAAAAACGTAGTACTGATGCCTTCTTACGTGAATATCGGCGCTTATGTGGACGAAGGCACCATGGTTGATACCTGGGCTACTGTAGGCAGCTGCGCTCAAATTGGCAAAGGTGTGCACCTGAGCGGTGGCGTAGGCATTGGCGGCGTGCTGGAACCTTTACAGGCTACTCCTGTTATTGTGGAAGATGGTTGTTTTATTGGCAGCCGTTGCATTGTGGTGGAAGGCGTTGTGGTGGAGAAAGAAGCCGTATTGGGCGCCAACGTGGTATTAACACAAAGCACCAAAATCATCGACGTTAGCGGCGATACACCGGTTGAGCACAAAGGACGGGTACCAGCACGCAGCGTGGTAATACCCGGTACTTATGCTAAAAAATTCCCTGCGGGTGAATACCATGTAAGTTGCGCACTCATTATTGGTCAGCGTAAACCAAGCACCGACCTGAAAACAAGTTTGAATGATGCGCTGAGAGATTTTAATGTATCTGTTTAAGATTTAATATTTGGAAGGGAAAAAACATAACGTCACATTAGCGGGATTCCTTATCACTATCATAGGTTCCATTTTGTTTTCAACAAAGGCCATTATTGTAAAAGTGGCTTTTGCACACACACATATGGATGCCTTGACCCTGCTGATGTTGCGGATGTCTTTTTCCTTTCCCTTTTATTTGGTGGCCGTATTGCTGGCCCGCAACGAAAAGCCCGCACCCCTCACTACCCCGCAATGGCTGGGTGTTATTTTCCTTGGTTTATTTGGCTATTACCTCAGCAGCCTGTTTGATTTTGTAGGGCTGCAATATGTTACTGCCGGACTGGAACGGTTGATCCTGTTTTTGTATCCCACCTTTGCCGTGCTCATCAACGCCTTTGTTTTTAAACAGCCAGTGGTTCGCACCCAAAAAATTGCCTTGCTGCTTACCTATACCGGCATCGGCATTGCTTATTTAGGCGAATTCAACATCGATATTTCCAATCCGAATTTTCTTTGGGGCAGTTTCCTCATCTTCTTATGTTCCATCACCTATAGCGTTTATATCGTTGGCAGCGGCCGCATGATACCTGCAGTTGGTGTTACCCGCTTTACGGCTTATGCCATGCTGGCTTCCACCGCCGGAGTGTTTACGCATTATGCAATAAGCGGCGGCGGTTTGCAGGCGCTGCAACAAGGCGGCACGCCCATTATTGGGTATGGTCTTTTACTCGCCACCATCGCCACCGTATTACCCACCTTTATGATGTCTACCGGCATGAAAAAGATCGGCTCCAACAACGTAGCCATTATTTCGGCTATAGGTCCTGTTTCAACCATCATTCAGGCACACTTCATCCTGAACGAAAAGATCTTCGCTGCACAAATTTTTGGTACTTTATTGGTAATTATAGGGGTTATACTTATTGGGTGGAAAAGAAATTAGTTCTATGTTCTTTGTTCTATGTTCTTTGTTCTTTGTTCTTTGTTCTATGTTCTTTGTTCTATGTTCTTTGTTCTATGTTCTTTGTTCTATGTTCTATGTTCTTTGTTCTTTGTTCTTTGTTCTTTG
>CBIMFG010000441.1:0-4935 GCA_966243125.1 uncultured Niastella sp. | reverse complement strand
CGCATGATGAAATTATTTATTTAGGTTATCTCAAGGCCGGTGGGTTTACTACTGATACACTGGCCGAAGACTGCGACCTGAGTGTTCGCATTTTGCGTGAGGGCTATACCATTGCCAATGAACGGGAGGCCCTGGCATTTACTGAAGCGCCGGAATCGGTAAAGATGTTTATTAAACAACGCTTTCGCTGGAGCTTTGGGGTAATGCAAACCTTTTGGAAGCACAAGCAGGTGTTGTTCAATAAAGAATATAAGGCTCTGGGCTGGGCCGCCTTCCCCAATATTCTGTTGTTCCAGTTTATTATACCGGCCTTTGCCCCCGTGGCAGATATTTTTATGCTGATTGGCATTTTCACCGGCAATGCAGCACATATTCTTCTCTATTATGGTTTGTTTATGCTGGTTGATGTGGCCGTATCGGTGCTGGCCTTTCATTTTGAGAAAGAAAAGAAATCGCGGTTATTATGGTTATTGCCGCAACGGCTTATTTACCGCTGGTTAATGTTGGTGGTACTGTTCAAAGCATTCCTGAAAGCCATTAAAGGCGAATTACAGGGCTGGGGCGTACTGAAGCGTACAGGAAGTGTACAAGCTGGTAAAGAAGCTTTAACGGTAGCGTGAGGCTTGTGTGGTTAAAAGTTGACAGCGTTGACAGGATTGATAAAGTTGATGGAGGTAAAAAATTAAATCCCTGAAGACAGAGGCGGGTATCAGTTATCTGGTACCCGTTTTACTTGTAACCTGTAACCTGTAACTTGCAACCTGAAAACCGCAAACCGGCCTTTATAAACCTTATCAACTATATTAACTTTATCAACTTAATCACCATGCACAATACAAAGGCAAAATACATCAATGAACTGCTGAATACCGAAAACGATCATCTGAAAAAATTGAATGAGATTGTTTTACAATCCATAGAGCAGGAAAAACTATTATTGGACAGCATTCATGAAAAGAGCGCCGAAAAGCTGAGTTTTGGCCAGCGGCTGGCAGACAGGGTGGCGCGTTTTGGCGGCAGCTGGAAATTCATTTCCTGGTTTGCGGTCATCCTCGCTATTTGGATAGGCATCAACCTGGTGTTGGCAGGCCGGGCCCGGTTCGACCCCTACCCTTTTATTCTGCTGAACCTGTTGCTTTCCTGCCTGGCAGCCATTCAGGCGCCGGTGATCATGATGAGCCAGAACCGGCAGGAAGAAAAGGACCGTAAACGTAATGAGAACGATTATGTAGTGAACCTGAAGGCAGAGATCGAGATCAGAACCCTGCACCAGAAAATTGACCTGCTGATGCAGGAACAATTTAAAAAACTGATTGAATCTCAGGCCGAACAGATCAAGTTGTTGCAGTCGATAATCAGGGAGAATGGCAGGCGGTAGAAAACTACAAATATCGAATATTGAATTTTCAATATTGAATGTTGAAGTAAAATTCAGAAAAATGCAAAATGAGAAATTCACTTCAATATTGGACATTCAACATTTAATATTCAATATTTCCACCTCAGCCATCTGGTGGGGTTAGGGGTAAAAACAAAAACGCCGCCCACCCGGAGCGACGTTTAAACCCTAAAGAAACCGACCTATTTTAATTCTTTTTATCATGGTGCTTCATACCACCACCATGGTGATGAGTAGTGTCAGAAGCCTTTTTTGGTTCTTTTACATGTGCAGGTTTTGTTCCTGTTGAATCTTTCTTTGGATGATGTTGTTGAGCCATAGTAACAGTTCCTGTCAGTGCGATTAAACCCGCGAGTAACATTAATTTTTTCATGAGTGAATATTGAAGGTTGTTTGGGAATGATTTGACGGTGTGAAAGTATTCAAATGTGCTACCCGGGAAAAATTTTGGGGGCTGCTTAACCGGTGATTAACAATCGCCCAACTGCTTGACCGTATGTATCAGAACTCGTATCTTTCCTTAACATCCGCTTAACCAGATTACAAAAAATATAAGCATAATGGATAGCAAATTTGCTAACAGGAGTTTATCAGATTTTATGCGTTCATCAACACTCAGATGGCTGGTGCTTTTAGCCAGCATTTTAATAATGCTGATAATTGCCGTGCAGTTGTTTTGGCTGAATAAAGTTTATTCGTTTGAGCAAAGGACCTTCCATACAAACGTCGTTAAAAGCATCCGCGGCCTGTACGAAGACATTGATCTCGTTGGCACCCGGTCTATGGATCTGAACGACCTGATTGAAAACCCGAGCACCGACTATTTCCTGTTCAGAATTAACAATACCTACTCAGAAGATTCCGTTGCTTTTTATCTGAAAAATGAACTAAAGGATTTTGATGTATTAACCGATGCATATGTGGGTTATTATACGGCGGGACATACCAAATTTAAAAATCCCATTTATATTCCCACAGCAGCTTCAAAATATGAAAAAGGGGAGATCAACCTGCCAACTTACAAACGCAATTACAACTACGGATTGATCTATTTCCCCCACCGGAACAAGTATGTGTTACAACAAATGAATTTCTGGTTCATCAGCAGCGCGGCATTGTTTATAGTATTGATTGGATTGGCAGTTATCCTGTTCTTTTTTTACCGCCAGCGGTTTTTGGCCGAAATTCAAAAAGATTTCGTGAACAATTTCACCCATGAATTCAAAACCCCGCTGGCCGTAATGAAAATATCGGCCGAGGTATTGTTGCAGGATAAAATAGTTGCTCAACCAGAACGGTTGCGTAAATATGCCACTATTGTTGAAAACCAAACCCAGCACCTGCAGGAGCAGGTGGAGCGACTGTTACAGATAGCCCGGAGCGATAGAAGGGACCTGCCCATTCAGAAAAAAGTGGTACCGTTGAAAGAGCTCATTGAACAGGCCGTTGCCAAAATGCAGCCCCTCATAGATGAGAAGAAAGCGGAAGTGAATATCCCGATCGATGAAGAACAAAATATTGAATTATATGCCGATCGTGCACATTTGGAGCTGGCTATCGTAAATTTGCTGGAGAACGCCCTTAAATTCTCGGTAAAGCCACACATCATTATTTCAATAGGTCATGAAGATGGAAATATCTACATTTCAGTAAAAGATAATGGTATTGGCATTGAAAAGAAATTCCAGAAGCGTTTGTTCAAGAAGTTTTATCGCGTACCCACCGGAGATGTGCACAATGTAAAAGGATTTGGATTGGGATTGAACTTTGTGAAAAGGATCATTGACGCCCACCACGGATCTATTAAAATAAACAGCCTGCCTGGTATTGGAACCGAGTTCAGGCTTATTCTTCCAGCATCTGTAAATAGTTGATCATGCTAAACAAAAAAGCAAAAGTACTATTGGCCGAAGACGATATGTCGTTAGGATATGTGATCAAAGACAACCTGCAGGATGCAGGTTATGAAGTGGTGTTATGCCCTGATGGACAAACCGCTATCGAAAAGTTTGATAAAACTCAATATGACATTTGTTTGCTCGACGTAATGATGCCCAATAAAGATGGGTTTACGGTGGCCCGAAAGATCCGTCAGCAAAGCGATATGGTGCCCATTCTTTTTCTCACCGCCAAATCAATGGAAGAAGACAAAATAAAAGGATTTCTCACCGGCGCCGACGATTACATTACCAAACCCTTCAGCATGCAGGAACTGCTGCTGCGGATGGATGTTTTTATTCGCCGTTCCCGTAAACTGCATGCCGATAGCGTGCAGGAGTATTCCATTGGACAAATGAAGTTTTCTTATACCGACCTGAAATTACATACTGCCTCAGATACATTTACGCTTACCCAAAAAGAAGCAGACCTGCTGAAATTCCTATGCGAGCATGCCAACCACATTTTAAAACGCGATGAGGTGCTGCTGAACGTGTGGGGTAAAGATGATTACTTTTTGGGCCGCAGCATGGATGTGTTTATGACCAAATTACGCAAATACTTTAAGGCCGATCCCAATATCATTCTCGAAACCATACATGGTGTTGGCTTCCGGTTCAATGCAGAAGTGAGTTAGTCTTTCTTGTTTATGCGAATACTGACAACGTTTCTATTACTCATAGGATCCAAGGCTGGTTTAACCCAAACACCTGGCGACTCCACAAAGGACAAAGCATGGAGTTTTCATGCACAAGCCACCTCCATATGGCAATACCATCCCACCTTTGATGCAAAGTATTCAGGAAAGAACAGTTTAAAAACAAATGAGCCCGGCCAAATTTCCTTTACCAGCACTTTATTTGCAGGCAGAAGGTTGTGGAAACAGGCTGCCCTTTATTTTAACCCCGAGGTAGCAGGCGGCAGCGGACTCAGTTCAGCAACGGGGGTTGCCGGTTTTCCCAATGGAGAAACTTTTCGCATAGGAAGCAAACAATTGAAATTATATGTAGCCCGCCTGTATCTGGAACAGAAATTTGCCATAGGTACCGGAACCAGCCAGGTAGCAGACGACCTAAACCAGCTACAAGAGCACGCCCCAGCTAAGTATATTTCCATTAGAGCTGGTAAATTCAGCATAGCAGATTTTTTTGATGCTAATAGTTACAGCCATGACCCGCGGGAACAGTTTATGAACTGGAGCCTAATGAGCTATGGCGCCTGGGATTACCCCGCTAATACCCGTGGCTATACCATTGGCGCGGTGGTTGAGTACCATACCCCCAATTGGGCCGTTCGAGGTAGCATTACACAAATGCCTACTTATGCCAACGGTCCAAACCTCGACAAGCACATTGGCCAGGCGCATGGCCTTACAGTGGAAGGTGAAAAGAACATCCAGATCAATAGCCGGCCGGGCGTTGTGCGACTTTTATTATTTCATAACCTCGCTAAAATGGGGAATTATGAGGAAGCAGTAAAAAGCACTACACCCCCCGACATAGAAGCTGTGAGGGACGCCCCCCGGTCGAAGAATGGTATAGGCGTGTCGTTGGAACAGGAGCTATTAAGCCATGCGGGCATTTTTGTTAGAGGAAGCT